>JAHYJU010000062.1 GCA_019428825.1 Patescibacteria group bacterium
CCGGAAGAAACTGTATTTTTACTCATGGGGTGTTTGTTGTTGTTTTGCAGCTCAAAGATATTGAATATCATTGAGATAACAAAAACTTTCACCCCTTTTTTTTGATTTTATGAATTATTCAGGTTAGCTCTTTCCGCCCTATGTTTTTTATTGCGTGTTACCTGCTGGCTGTTTCTTCCTTTTGTCCAGTATAAGTTATAGATGGCATTGTGTGATAATTATCTTTTTTCCAAAATCTTAATAAAAAATCAATATCGTCTAAGTATTTTTTGCCAACACCTTCTTTAAAAAAAGACAACTTTGTTTTACAATTATCAATGCAATAATTAACCAATTCAGTAGATAAACTTTCATCCATTAATAAACGCATTACATGTTCTTCACTATCTTCTTCTTTAAAATAGGGATTTGATAACATTGGAAATGCAGAATTTATTGCCAATGCGATTTCACTTCCACTATTTGGGTTAAAAAAAGCTAATCCAGTTTCTGACACTTCGGAAAAGTCTCTATGTTTATCGTTTGTACCAAAAAAACCATCATTTTTTGCTCTTTGTTTTGCTTCTCTAATTTCTTTTTCAGATAGATTTAAAGTATTATTGAAAAATTCAAAATACCCCTTATAAAACTCTTCAATTCTTTCTGATGGTAAAAACGCTATCTGTGAGCCATTGTTAAAATCTTTAAACGCTGATAATTGTTTCTTTAGCATCTTATCGGTTTCTTGTTTTTGATGGTCTAAAAAATTAACTGCCATTCTGCTTTCCAATGAATTTTTTTCGTCAAGTATTAAATCAGGATTAAATGGCTGTTGAAAGAACACACCAGAAAACCACCATTCATTTTTCCATTGTACAATACCCATAAATAAAATTGTATCCACTTCTTTTAAAGTATGTGAATGGTCAAAAGATTTCTTTGTTAAAGTAAAATTTTTACCGGATGCAATATGCTCAATAAATATATTGCTTTTTTCTTGTCCTTTGTACAAGAAAAATCCCTGTATTTTTTTTGAGATTGTTAGGAAGTCTTTATGCAGAAGATGATTTTCACCTAAAATTTCAGAAATCCATTCTTTCCCCGTCAAGCCAAGCAACCTAGTATGGGCTTTATGTATTGTTATATCTCTATTTGCGTTCAAGAACATTGTTATATTCTCGTCATCTTTGCTACTTTCAATTATCTCAATTTCTTCTTTTTGTAGTTTAAATAAAGTATCAGTATAAAACAGATAAGTTTTAAATAGTACTGTATCAATCAAATTTCGAGCAATATAAAAGTCATTTTCTTTTTCGTCTATTTGATAAAATGTCTTTAAATATTCATTTTCTGGGGCAAACTCCCTGGCTTCATCAAATATATCTATTATCTTTTCTGCTGTTCCTACAATATAATCGTTAAAAGGTGAAATGAATTTTTCTTCTTGCACTGTATTCAAAAAATACCAGATTAAAAAACTAATGTCTTGAGGATTAATTTCTTCCTCGTAATACTCGTCCAAATTATAAAATGGGAGTTGCTTTCTATATAATCTTTGATGAGTTCTTACGAAACAGTTCCAAATGTTTGTTTCCGAAATCAAGTCTTCAAAATATGACGTTAGAAAGCAACATAACAAGTTAATATCTTCATTATCCAAATATTTCTGTAGAACGAACGATTGTTTATTGGTTGTAATAACCTTCTTAACATCATTGCAAACCTTGAGATAATAGCTGTCTATTACAGTTTGTTTCTCATATGGTTTTAATTCTAACCAGTCTTTTATGTAAATTCTTTTATCCATTCAATTTACTTTTATAGTTGTAGTTCTGTCTCCACAGCTTGCAGGTAACGGCTGGGGGTTGGTAAAGTGCAGGAGTTTGAAACGATTTCTTATCCCACGCTACGAAGCTACGAAAAAGCGAGAACGTTTCCTAATCCGACGAATACCTGCATTTTATTAACCCCTTGTGTGTGCCCTGCATGAGCAGGGCAGCACACACTTGTTGTAAGCTGTTGAAAAAGGTCAAAAATACAAATTTATTTCAGCGGACTACAAAAGTGTGTGAAAATTCCAGAGGGTGTAAGTCCCTTACACGCCGGGTGACGCCGGGAAGTG
>JAHYJU010000022.1 GCA_019428825.1 Patescibacteria group bacterium
CCTTCTTTTTCAACTAGCTGTGCTTCAAAGCTGTTACTACGAAGATCCTGAAAAAGACCTTTCATGGACCAATATTCTTCTGATTTGAAAGCCTCTCTTTCTCTTTCTTTTTCAACTATCAATCTAACTGCAACACTCTGAACCCTCCCCGCTGATAGTCCGTACATAACCTTTTTCCATAAAAGAGGCGAAAGTTTGTAACCAACTAACCTATCCAAAACTCTTCTTGCTTGTTGAGCATCTACCATATCCATATTTATCGTGCCTGGGTTTTTGAAAGCTTCTTTTATTGCACTTTCAGTTAATTCATGAAAAATGACTCTTTCGAATTGAATTTTTTCTCCTGATGTTTTTTTCTTTGGTGTAAGAAGTTCCTCTAAATGCCACGCTATTGCCTCACCTTCCCTATCCGGGTCGGTTGCAAGAACAACTTCTTTTGCATCTTTTAATTTTTGTTTTAGATTGGAAATGGTTTTTTTAGCTTTGGGAGGAACTATGTATTCAGGCGCATAATCTTTCTCAACATCTACACCAAGGCCACTCTTGGGAAGGTCTCTTATATGCCCCATTGAAGCTTCTATTATGTAATCCTTTTTTGGCAGGATTGCTGAAAGAGTCTTTGCCTTTGTAGGCGACTCTACTATTACAAGTTTCATAAGTCTGATAAATAATACCACAGACTATTTTTTAGCAAACAAAAAGAGGCTTACAGAAGTTGAAATTTTTCCTAGGTTAGTTTATTATCCAGCCATAAAATCAAAATATATATAGGAGAGAAAAAATGGATAATTTGTTGATTTTGTTAGCAGGTAAAACTATTCTTTGTCTACTTTTATTTCTTGTAATGTTGTTCATTCTTGCTCTCATAGCCATGAGCACACTCGTCAAAAATTCCCCGATGGCTGATAGCAAAGATTGTATCCAGTGGGACCAGTGGGATAAAAAAAGTAGAAACCTCTACAAGTTATCAGAAAGAATGCTAATTTTGATTTCTGTAGCATTTACTGCAACCACAGTATCATTGTTACTATTGTTAATTCAAAAAATTTTCTAAACTCAGCCTTAAAACCTTGGAATTTTGTTATCTAAACATTTCCAAGGTTTTTTAATTTAACATAAAGATAAATCCAACCTAAGTAACATACAGCTCAATCCTCTTTAGTTATGCTAAAATACTACCATGGCGGTTAAAAAAATCGTTATAACACCGGACCCTGTACTAAATAAAAAAACCCAGAAAATCGGGGCAATAACCGATGATATTAAAAATATTGCCCAAGACCTCATAGATACAGTAAAAGTTGCCGAAGAACCTGAAGGCGCAGGCTTAGCAGCTACACAAATAGGAATATCAAAAAGAATTTGCGTTGTCAGAAACTTCTTTGAGGACCCGTTAAACCCTAATGAGATAATGTCTGAGGATATAATTTTAATCAACCCAAAAATAACTCACTATTCCAATGAAAAAGAAACTGATTGGGAAGGTTGCCTAAGTGTACCCGACATCTACGGTATGGTTGAAAGAGCAAAAAAAATAAAGGTTACTGCAAAAGACTTGAACGGAGATATTTTGAAAATAAAAGCCGAAGGATTTTTCGCCCGCACAATACAACACGAAGTAGATCATTTAGACGGTATTTTATTTACATCAAAAGTTGAAGGAAAAACTCTATCCCAACTACAATTTGATGAAATGATAGAGGAAGAATATTCCAAACAAACAGTATGAAAAATATCAAAGTCATCTTTTTCGGAACATCGGACAGATCCACGCCAATACTTGAATCATTAAAATCCAATTTTAATCTTGTTCTATGCATTACCAAAAAAGATACAAAAATTGGGAGAAAACAAATTTCAAAAGAAACAGAAGTTAAGCGTTGGGCAAAAGAAAATAATATACCTTTTTTGGAGATAGATTCACTTAAAAATGATAACCTAGAGCAAGTAATTAACAAGATTGGAGAAATAAAACCTGACTATGGAATTGTTGCTGACTTTGGATTCATTATCCCAAAAACAATCATAGATTCACTGAATGATCAGATAATTAACATTCATTTCTCTTTATTGCCTAAATACCGAGGAGCAAGCCCTGTGCAATTCTCAATTTTGAACGGTGATGACATTACAGGAATTACATATTATCTACTGGATGAAAATATGGATACTGGAAACATTATTTCACAAATTGAGTATAAAATTGATACACGTATATCTTCAGGTGAGCTTTATGATATTTTATTCACAATCGCCGCTGAAAATTTACCTGATATTTTAAAAAAATACTCTGAGAATGAAATAACTCCTCAAAAACAAGATGAATTTAAAGCAACCTATACTTTTTCGCAAACTAACCCAAAACATACCTATATTTTCAAGGAAGATGCGCTAATAAATTGGGATGAAAAACCGGAAAAAATCGAGAGAATGGTCCGAGCTTTCAACCCATGGCCTATCGCCTGGTCCTATCTTAAAGATTTGGAAAATGCAAATTGTTTAGCTGAAAAAATTATTCTCAAAGGTCATGTTGATAAAGATCTTAAAATTAAAATATTTAAATCTCACATTGAAAATGAAAAACTTCAAATTGATGAGATACAGGTAGAAGGTAAGAATAAAATGTCTTGGGATGATTTTAGAAACGGCTATCTAGAAAAAATTTAGTTTGATTGTACAGCTAACGCTTCCAATGATTTAGCATCGACGTTTGTTTCTTCCAAAGATTTTGCAAAATCTCTTTCGTCCTTTTTTAATCTTTTCAAACAAGAAGCGCACAACTTTACTTTTATCTTTCTTCCGTTTATTTCAAACCTTTTAGTTCTCAAATTAACTGAATTTCTATGTATGGTTCTTTTTGTAACACGATTACCTATCCCTCTGGGGACTAGATTTCCTTTTTGATAAGTTTTTCCGCAAATTTCACATTGTTTAGACATAGCAGTGTGAATTAAACCATACTAAGGGTTTTAAAGTCAACAAAAACAGGCGAAAAAAAAGCTGGGGATATGAGTTTAACCTCAGCTTTTTAAAGTTTGCCGGAAATATAATGATTAATTACTTTTCCCAAGCGCAGAAACTTCGATCACATTTTTTCCTAAGCTCACAAGTACTGCAATCTCGAGAAAAATTTGATGATCTCCTATTCCTAATTATTTTAGGTGTAGAAGAAATAGAACCACTCTCCTCGTCCAAAAACCCGGTCAAATCACTTACCCCCAAACGTCTAAACCCCTTTTTGTTTATTGTTATCCTAGCCATGTCTACCTCTCTTTCTTTTTTATAAAAAACTATAACCGGCAAACTTTAATATATATTCTAATACATTTTTCAAACAGTATCAATAATATAGGTTATAAAAAGTTAGGGTTTAAAATTTTAAAATAATAGAGAAAATTTGCAAAAAAGAAAGCCTGGGATTGAAGGGATTGTTCCCAGGCTTTTTTATTTTTTTACCAACCTTTTTTATTTTACCTAGTCTTCAAATTCGGTACAAAACTCAGACGAGATAGTGTCACATTTTCGCTCTTTGCGCATGGAACAATAATCCCATTTTACACACTGGCGACGCTGAGTAGTTGTTAGTTCTCTTCCTCTACTTATTTCAAGACTAACACGACCTATTCTAGTAGGTAAATTGAGAATGTCGCAACCACCAGAGCCAATTATCTCTTCTGCTTCATCAGGATGTGTCGCAATAAACATCCTTGCTGATTGAACGTCTTTTACATCAGTGATATCCATTTTTTTACTCTCTCCTATAGTGATCTATTGTTTTAAAGGTTGGTAATAGATTGGATTAACGCCATTTTAGTAGAAATTCTTAGTAAAATCAACAATGAATATTAGGATTCAACCCTGACATAAAACTTTATGTTAAAATCTTTAGGCTATAAATTGCCCGCATGTTAGTTTAATATAGTAAAATATAATTGGTTCTTTAAAAAAGTATGCCGTCTTAGCTCAATGGCAGAGCAGGCGCTTTGTAAGCGTCAGGTTGTGAGTTCGACTCTCACAGACGGCTCCACGCCGAGATACCAAAGTGGCCAAATGGAGCTGACTGTAAATCAGCTGGCTTATGCCTACGGGGGTTCGAATCCCTCTCTCGGCACCAAGATTTCTAGACTCAGTCCCGGTCTCAGTCTAGAAAATGAAAGTAGGTGAAAATATGAAAGGTTTTTTAGAATTTATTAGAAAACAAGGAGTTGTAGGCCTAGCAGTAGGTTTTATACTTGGCGGTGCGATATCCAAAGTAGTCGCATCGGTAGTTGAAGACTTAATCAACCCTCTTTTAGGATTGTTGCTGGGAGCTGTAGGAGGTTTTGATAATCTAATCATCAAAGCAGGTACTGCTGAGATCACAATCGGTAAATTCATAGCCGCATTGGTTGATTTCCTAGTTATAGCAGCAGTTGTCTATTTTGGAGTTAAAGGTTTAGGACTTGAGAAATTAGACAAAAAAGAGGAGAAAAAATAGGGAGCAACAAGTAAGGTGCTTATAATTTTCATATACGCCTGGGTAGTTCAGTGGTAGAACGCTTCCATGGTAAGGAAGAGGTCGAGGGTCCAATTCCCTCCCCAGGCTCCATCTCTACCCCACTACTATTATTTTAAAAATAAAAAAAACAGGGTGGTGGATTATAAAAATAAAGTTTCCAACACCCTGTTATGTGAGTACAACATGCCACACAGCTTAGGAATTAGTTACTAATAAAAAAGCCCTAAGAAAATTGTAGCCCGGAGCTGTACCCAGAAGGTGCACGTGGGGCTCACATTCCACAACCGAAAATTATATATCGGACCTAATCAGGCACGACTGAGAAGGTTTTGAGCTTTCAGAGGATTTAATTTTTTAAGATCACTTTTTTCCTCTGGCAAGTTGGCTAAACCATGGTTAAGCCATCTGGTTCAAGTTCAAATAAAAAATAATAATAAAGAACTCGAACAAAGATCCGGATTTAACTTGCTTCACCGGTCAAGGATTATCGATTCATATCATCTCCTTGTCTTGATTTGGAAGCATTGTACGACAATCCCATGCATTTGTCAACTATAGGATAGTAAAGTTATAAACTACAAGTCATTAAATAATTTAACATCAGGTATCTAACAACTAAGGGCCCCATGCCACCGGGAGATTTCGACACACAACCAAGATGTTCTAAACTTGAAGTCATATCCAAATCCCCCACACACTTCCCCTCAATAACAGATGAACCAAAATCAACTACATCACAACCTTCTGAAATATTTTCACCTTTTATCAAATTCGAAACTCCTGAAGCCAATAACAACAACTCACAATCCAATTTACTACTCCCATCATAATCATTTAAAACCTCAACAACAGAACCTTTTTTTTCTAAATAAAAAGAAATAGGTTTACCAACTAACTCCCCATCCCCCACAACAACAGATTTCAAACCTTCCAAATTTATTTCATTTTCATTTATAAAATTTTCAAAAGCTCTAACAACAGGCGAAAGAACTGAAAAATCACCCGAATAAAACCTACTCTTACCCTCAGTTGAAATAACATCCACATCCTTTTCTACCGGAATAAAATCCAAAACTCTGTACAAACTTTCTCTCGGTAAAGGGAGCTGAATAATACCCCCGCCCACTTCCCCACTCTCAAAAATATCTTTTACATTTCTAAATATTTCCCCATCGGATAAATTTTCATCAATTTTAAAAACTTTGTATTTAATACCCAATTTTTCACAAAGATCAGATTTAATTTTAATGAATTTTTCAGAAGAAGGGTCGGTGCCAATTAATACTATAGTTAATACTTTATCCCTTACTTTGGGATTTTCATCCATGATATTTTTTATCTTTTCTTCAAGTTTTTGAAATTGATTTTTTGCGTCAAATATTTTCACAGTAGGATTATACCAGGGTCGCAAAGGAGGGTCAGACCCAAGGTCTGACCCTCTACGAACAAAAACACAAAAGAAAAACCTCGCAATTGCGAGGTATAAGTTTGTCCCGATGTGTCGATCCACCAAGATCGGATCTCCGTTTAAGTTCAGGTGGGTGCCGTAGAATTGAAACTTTCGCATCAAACCTTTCCGGTTCCCATCGAAGATCGAATGATGGAAGATTTACACGACCTTCGGCTTACCCGAGCACATCAGGTTAGCTCGATTGAGCATTAACATAATAATACGTATAAATACTTTACGTGTCAAATAACCAATGCGAGAATTTGCTGCTATAAAAGCGTTTGGAGGCCCAATATTTTCATTGATATACCAACCAAAGGAAGTAGTATCTTTTCCGTGAAGTCAAAAACTATTAGGAATAACAAAATTATAGTTCCGTATCTTTGAATCTCTACCCACTGAATAGCTAAACTATTCGGTAAAAATCCATACACAATTTTATTTCCGTCCAACGGACCTAGAGGTATCATGTTAAAAAACCCGAGCATTAAGTTATATAAAATAGTCATGTACAAAAAAACGGTTAATATACCAGCTCCCCCAAGAAATCTTATTATCAAGGAAAGTGCAGCAGCGAGAATAAAATTAGAAAGAGGTCCCGCCAATGAAATTATCGCTGCATCCCTTTTTGGATTTTTTAAATTTCTTGGATCAAAAGGCACGGGTCTTCCCCACCCAAACCCTACAAAAAGTAAAAAAATAGTTCCAACGGGGTCTAAGTGAGCCTTAGGATTGAGCGTTAATCTACCCATATCTTTCCCGGTAGGATCACCGAGCTTAAATGCAGCAAAAGCATGCGAGAACTCATGTATGGAAATTGAAACAACAAGGGCTCCTGCTAAAAGGAAAAAAACCGCCGGATTTTGAAAAAGCATTTCTATCATCATATCGTAGGCAATTATACATGTATTTTCCGGCCCGCGCACAACCTAATCTTCTTAAATAGAAATAATTACTAATATAGTGTTGAGAACAAAAAATAATCATGTTAGAATGGGCGGCGTGAATAAGGTAAACAAATTTTTAAAAGAATCATATGAGGAATTGAAAAAAATCCAATTCCCGAGCAAAAAAGAAACGATCAGGCTAACAGGTTATGTGATCGGGATTAGCATAGTATCGGGACTTTTGGTAACATTGTTTGACTATCTTTTCAAAGAACTGTTAACCTTTATAATTACTAATTAAACCTAATTACTAAATAAATATGGATGATACAAACCAAACACAATTAAATAATGACCAGGACGACATCGTCGCAGATGATAATAAAGAACCTGAAGATGTTGTAACTGAAGAATTTTCCGATGAGGAGAAAACTGAATTAGAAATAGATTCCGATGTAGAAAATGAAACAGAAGATTCTTCTGAACCACAAGAAGAAGAGAGCACAAATGAAGAACAAGAAATTGAAGAAGACGAAGAGAATATAGTTGTAATAAACAAAAATATAGATAAAGAAGCAAAATGGTATGTAGTCCACACATACTCAGGACATGAAAATAAAGTTGCTCTATCTCTAAAAGAAAGGGTTGAAGCTGCAGGTCATTCGGATAAAGTTTTCAAAATATTTCTACCCCACCAACAAAAAATAGTGGTTTCGGAAGGAAAGAAAAGATCCGTAGATGAAAAATTATTCCCCGGATATTTAGTTGTTTTAATGGTAATGAGTGATGATAGCTGGTATATTGTAAGGTCCACACCCGGAGTTACAGGATTTGTTGGAATGGGTTCAACCCCTACCCCGCTCCCTGAATCAGAAGTACAAACTTTGATGAAATTTGCTAAAATGGAGGCTCCTAAATTTGAAGCTAAATTTAGAGTCGGGGATTCAGTCAAGGTTAACGACGGTCCGTTCAAAGACTTCTTGGGACAGGTTGATGAAGTAAATGAAGAGCAAGGAAAAGTAAAGGTGTTAGTATCTGTTTTCGGAAGAGAGACTCCCCTAGAGCTTGCTTTCACACAAGTATCTCAGTTATAATTTCGAATTAATTTTAAAAAAATATTATGGCAACTGTAAAAAAAGGTAAAAAAATAAAAGCAATAGTGAAACTGGCAGTTGATGCAGGTAAAGCTACACCCGCACCTCCAATAGGACCTGCGCTGGGACAACACGGAGTACCTATTATGGATTTCTGCAAGGAATTTAATGCCAGAACTACAAAGATGGAAGGAAATATAATTCCTGTAGTTTTAACCGTGTATGAAGACAGAACATTCACTTTTATCACAAAAACTCCTGTATCTACTCACCTTATAAAGAAAGCCCTAAATTTAAGTAAGGGTTCAGCAGTGCCAAACAAAGACAAGGTTGGAAAATTGTCTAAAGCACAAGTTGAGGAAATTGCAAAAGAAAAAATGGCTGACTTAAATACCAAAAACGTAGATCAAGCAATTAAAATAATTAAAGGGACCGCAAAGTCAATGGGAGTTGAAATAGAAAAATGAAAAAAATTAAGGATACAAAAGAATATTCAATTGAAGAAGCTGTAAAGAAAGTTAAATCTGATTCAAGAGCAAAATTTGATGCCAGTGTAGAACTTCATATTAATCTGGACCTGGATCCAAGTAAACAAAGTATAAGATTCCCTGTAAATCTTCCACACGGAACAGGAAAAACAAAAAAGGTTGCTGTCCTGTCATCCGGAAAGATTAAAGAAGCGGATATGTTATTAAATGAAGAAGACCTACCAAAAATTGAAAAAGGCGATATAAAGCCGGGGGTTGATTTTGACATACTTATTACTGAACCAAGATTTATGCCCGTGTTAGCAAAATATGCAAAAATTTTAGGACCTGCAGGCGTTATGCCTAACCCTAAAAATGGTACAGTTTCTGAGGACGTACTAAAAGCTATTGAGCAATTTAAAAAAGGCAAGGTTGATATAAAAACCGAAAAACTAGCTCCTCTTATTCATACTATAATCGGAAAGGTAAGTTTCGAGGAAAAAGCACTAACTGAAAACTTTAATGAGGTACTAACGAATTTAAAGCAAAACAAACCTGCAAAGGCATCTCCTATTTGGATAAAAAGTATTTTCCTAACGTCATCAATGGGACCTTCTGTTAAGGTTAATCCTTCTCTGTAATAATCCTCTATCTCATCTCACACCAATATCACAAAAAAGCCACCGCTATATAAAATTACAATCCTACATATATTTCTACTCTATTAGAAATAGTGTACAAAACTCCATTTTCCATTTCATATCTTTTCTCACTTGGCATATTTCTATCAATAATAATAAAATCAAAAATTAACGTAATAAAATTAACATGATAAGGTAAGATATCAAATACTCCACTTTCGTTCTTAGAAGTAACTGAGGACGCATCACCTAAAAATAGCTGTTCTTTCTTGTTTTTAATTGACACATTAATTTTATCTGATTTATTTACTATTTTCTTCATTTATTTACCTCTTTCTCCATATCTGATATTTTTCCTATAAACATGAACTTATCTTCCGATATATGGTCGTATTTACCTTCGATAATCCCTTTTACATCATTTACAGTGTCATCGACTAATACATATGCTCCTTTTCTTCCTGTTTGTTTTTCAGCGACAAAGAAATTTTGTGTCATATAGTTTTTTAGTTTGTTAGCTCTTTGGTAAATAGTTCTATCTTCTTCAGATAGCTCCGACTCTCCAACTAAAGATACAATTCTTTCTAGTATTTCTGACTGTTTTAGTAGTGATTTGGCACTGTTTGCGACATAATAGTGAACTGCAGATACATTTTTGGGGTTTAGGGCTCCTGAGTCAGATGCCAGAATATCGACAGCAGGTAGTCTTCCTTCCCTATATGCATCTCTGGAGAGCACTATTGTTGAGTCTAGATACCCAAAAACCGCCTGTGCGGTCTGGTCAAACAAGTCGTCCTCCGGTAAATAAACTGCCTCTATGGTCGTAATTGTTTTACCTCCTCTTGAAACAAGTCTTTCGTGTATTTGAGCTACCTCAGATGACAATGTTGCCTGGTAGCCGTCCTCAGAGGGAATACTATTCATTAGCAAACTTAGCTCATTACCTGCTTGCGCAAACCTATAAATATTGTCCAAGAATAATAGAACATTTTTTCCTAAATCGTCACGCATGTACTCCGCAAGCGTTGCCCCAGCGTAAGCAGTTAAAAATCTAATGGAAGCATTCTCTCCCATCTGCCCGAATATCATCGAAACGTTAGGGAGAACCTCGCTGTTTGCCAACTCTTCTCTCAACTCCTGACCTTCTCTGGATCTTTCCCCAACACCACAAAACACCGAAACACTGTTTCCAAGGTCTTTGTTTATAATATTATTTAAAATTTCCGTAAGTAGCACTGTCTTACCAACTCCGGAACCTCCAAAAAGACCTACCTTTCCTCCTTTTAATAAGGGAGCGAACATATCAACTATTTTTATACCTGTTTCCAAAAAGTCAACTGTAACGGTAGACTCATCATAAGGAGGAGATTTTCTAAAAAGCTCTAATTTCTTCTCAAAATCAATATCTCCCAAGCCGTCAAGATCTCTACCAAATATATCAATGACTCTTCCTAACATATTTTTTCCTACCGGAACACTTATTTTTTCACCTGTACTTACAACTCTGGATCCGATAACAAAATTTGAATTTCCCGATACGTTAATACAATAAAAACGATTTACATCTGATGACTCTACAACTTCAAGTATTACCCCGTCATTATTTTCCAATCTCAAAATCTCATGCAAAACGGGCTTTGGATCGTCCAAAAACTCTACTTCGACAACAACATCTCTAATATTAATTACTCTTCCTTTAGAGGTGTTTATTTCCATAGGGATCCTCCAAAAATTACCGACTGCATACTTGAATTTAAATCCTTGTGTTTAGCTTTTTTCATATCAATATTAGTATGACGTATCTTCTCCCCGATATTATCTGACGCTATATCCATATTTACCATTCTTGATGCGAACTTGCTAAGACAAGACTCAAAAACTACCTGCTCAAATATCAATGACTCAATTTGCTTTTCGAAATGTTCCGCGACTTTTTCTACAGAGGGCTCAAATAAAAACTTATCGTCGTAAGTCTTGAGACTTTGTTCTATCCTCTTTAACTCAACAGGAACTTCAGTTCTCGTAGCCACTTGAGAAAGCACACTTTTGAAAGACCCGTGGTATACAACAACATTAGAGTAATTAGTTACGTGCTCGATAAGTTTTTTTATTCCGGGCTCGTCTATACCGTTATCAAACATCTCAAAATACTCGTATTCCCTGCCGTCACCTAAATTGTCATACATTCTCTGACCGACTTTTCCAACTATAACAACATCTGCATCTTCTTTTTTGAGATCATCTAAAAATAGGTTAAACGTATTAATTATTATATCCCCATACATACCTGTGTTAGAAGAAAGAAGTATGTAAACAGTTTTACCGTTAGTGTTAAGTATCCTATCTCTTTCTTTTCCTTTTAAGGATTTTCTGTAAACTCTGTATGCATATGAAATATATGCAAAAGCCTCATTAAGACCCTTCATAAACTCCCTTCTTTCAAGTATGAACTTTTTAACTTTTCTCATTCTTAGAGCGGCAATTTCTTCATAAGCCTCTACCATAGTTAAAAAGCTGGAGAGGTAATCCAATTCATCTTTTAAATATTTTATTCTTTTCATGAAACATTTTCCTCCATATATTCCATCAGTTCCTTATGATTAGCACTTACCTTACCTAGAAGAGTATTAAAGTCATTGGAGTTAGAAACTAAATTCACTATTTTCTCCCTAAATGACTCATCATTGTCATATAAATCTTGAGCTTTCATTTTATAAAATTTAATTTTTCCTGAGGTCTCATCTTTTAATATCCCTGTCCAAACAAGAACAAAAATAATTATCTGAACATCCATCGAGTATGTCTCCTCAGTTTCCTGATCAAATAATTGGTCAATCTTCTTCCCCATATCTATTGTTGCTCTAATACCTTCATTAATTTCAGCTCCAAAGTGTATGAATCTCTCTGTCTTACTGTGTAAATATAAAAATGTAGAAAGCTCTCTATTTACACCCCACCTTATAGGCGTTTGTGTTTGTCTTCCTACCCTAGTAACCGACAAAAAATGATTTATAGCAGGTCTTTTACCAGCCTTGAAAACTGCGTAATCAAAAAATATGTGGCCGTCTGTGATAGACATTAGATTAGTCTGAATATAACCTGTTATATCTCCTTCAATAGAAGCTGCTACAGGCAAGCAGGTTATGGAGGATATATTTCCGTTAATATTAAAATTCCCCGCTCTCTCAAGCAATCTAGCATGAGCATAGAAAATGTCTCCGGGATAAGAATCTCTTCCCGGAAATTTTCTAGACAGTAAAGATACCTCCCTATAATATTTTGCATGAGCAGATAAGTCATCTAATATTAAAAGTACATCCTTCCCTTTATCTCTAAAATATTCAGCTATTGTCATAGCAGTGTAGGGTGTCAAATAAATATTTGCTATTGGGTCCGATGAGGCGGAGCCAACTATTATCGTGTTTCCTCTAATACCGTGTTTATCAAAAAGTTGTTCGGCTTTCTTAAGAGAGTGTTTCTTTTTAGCTATACCTGCATATATGCAAATAGTTCCAATTTTAGCTTGGTAAAGAATGGACTGAAAAACAAAAGTTGTTTTGCCGGTATTTCTATCCCCTATTATCAACTCTCTCTGTCCCCTACCAATAGGAACTAACATATCAACCATGGGAACTCCTGTTTCCAAAGGTTTGTTTATCCTCTCCCTCATATTAATAGGTAATGGATTTGCAAAAATTCCTCTCTTTTCTTCCAAACCTGTAATGACCTTATTCTGATACATCGAATTACCTATTGGATTTATAATCTCCCCCAACAACCCCTCACCGACCGGAACCTTAAGTATTTCCCCCGATCTTGAAACCTTCTCCCCTACTCTCACAGCGTCATTAGTAAATGTCAAAATCTCAACGTGCTCTGTCGAGAGACCTGTTACCAAACCCATACAACCTGATTCAAAATAAACAACCTCGGAAAGTATAACCCCGGGCAAACCTTTTACATAAGCAACAGGGTGGTGTACTTTTTCAATAAAACCAATTTCTTGATTTTTATGCATGTAATCCGTAAATTGTTGTTTATAAGTATCTATTAATGACATCTTTTGACTCCAAATAACTTACTAAATGGTTCCTTAAAGTTAGATCAATAAACTTACCTTCAATGAAAAAAAGAGCTCCGGGTTCGGACATTTCTTTTACCTCTATATCTATGACAATATTATTCTGTTCTCCTTCCGTACCTTCATTAAAATACTCTTCGAAAGTTAATATTACTTTGTCAATGAAATCATCCGTCGGATCAAAAGGCATCTCTACCTTAACTACTTTAGCTTTATTAATAATGCTCTCAATATTCTTTACTAACTCAATATCCTGCTCATTAACATTACCACTTTTAAATCCGGGAATATGCTCAAGAACAGAATCTATCCAAACAGGTCTGTTATCGCCAAAACTCTCCTTTATCAAAAGCTCTATGTCTAATCCTCCTACCTTATGTGTTAAAGACTCAACAGCGCCTGAAAAAATCAAGAACTCATTAGCTCTCCTTTTTGTTTTTAAAATTTTAAAAATGTTTCTGCTTGTATCATCCATATCTCGATTTAACCGTAAATAAGTATTTAATAACTATTCTTCAATCCTGTTCTCTTAATTTCTCTATCTAAAAGCTCCAATATCAATTTTTCATGCTTTATCTGGTCTAGATCCTCCCTTAGCAAATCAATATACATGTTTGATAACAACTCAAAAATCTTGTTGTTCAGGCCTTCAACCTTCGTATCTCTGTACTCCCTAATCTCACTATCTATCTTGGCATATTCTGTCGTTATTTTTTGTTCCAGAGCTTCCTGAGCCCCCATGGTTTCCTTTTTTACAACATTTTTTAGCTCATCAACTCCCTGTAATGCTTCTTTTCTCATTGCCTCAGTTACCTCGTATAGCGTTCTAATATTTTCCCTCTTACCCTCCTCTATGGCTTCCCTATAATATTCAAGCAACTCCTCGGAAATATTTTCCAAAACCTTTTCCTGCTTCTCATAAATAATTTGCAAATTATCTTCAAGTTTTCTTTTATTCTCTCTTGATATTGTGTATGTGTTGTCTAAAAGCCCCTGTGCTTTAATCTGAGCCCTACCAAGAATCTTTAAAGAATCTGCCCGTGCTCTATCAAGTATTCTTAGAGCATCACCATAAGCGCTTTTTTCAATATCAAGTAAAACTTCCCCATCCTTAGACTCTTTTTTCTTTTTATTTCTGAAACGTTTAATAAGAGGTTCCTCTGTATCTAATCTAAAATCTTCATCTTCGGATAGGATTGCAACGTAATAAATTACAAGCATTAGAGGTATAAAAAAACACGATAATGTAATCAGATTACGAGGGTCGTGAACGAAAAGCAATAAATTATTCAGAACAGAAACGGGCAGTTTTATATTCATATAAATATTATAAACATACGATTTGAGATTAACAATGTTTTAGAGTTATATGGTAAGGATAAAATATGCTACCGCTAAACCCATCGCCATGATCAGGAAGGTAAGTATAAAATTGAAGAGCATTACTCTTCTGATAGCACCACCTGCCAAAGGATTCCTACCTAAAGCCTCAACACTTGACCCGGTAATTTTACCAAAAGATGAAAAACCAATAACGAAAGATGCAAAAATTATTGCTATTGCTAATAAATACCTCAAAGCCTGAACAGGAGTCATAAATGGAGATGTAAGACTATTTCTTATAATATCTAGAATATTACCGCTAATACCTTTACCGATAAAGTGTGTCTTTATGTCCATTAGGACATATATTTGTCCTATATCATCACTGCTATTTGGTTCGTAAACTTCCATGGCTATTCCCACAACCTGACCATCTTCGGTAGCTTTCATAGCCACACCAGGTATGTCAGAGCTAGTCAAATATTCTCCTTCTTTGATGTTGCCATTTTTGGCAGTAACATTCAACAAGACCTCTCCCATAGAAGTAACTAACTTTGATTCATCCAAATTTCTATCTTCGAATGATACTGAGGGGTTCTCAACAATAACACCATAAATCGCTGTGTCATAAGGTTGATCGGAAATTATATACTCACCATCTTTGAAACTTACGACATCGCCGGGGTTACCCTCGTTATTCCTTGTGGGAACAGTAACTGCATATTCATAAGAAGTTGCCATAGCGTAATTTAGGGATAATAAAGCTAAAAATATATATAAGATAAACTTTAATTGTTTTGGAAATCTATATCGTGGCATTGATATAAAGGTTAAACAAAAAGGTGTTTAGAGTCAAGAACAAGGGAAATTATTAATCAGAAAAATAGACTATTCGAAAAAACGTATTTGAAATGTAAATATTATAAACGCAAATTAAATTATCTAAACTATAAGATAATCAACCAAAAATAGAAGTTTAAAATCCTGCCGTATAAAAATCTATAGAAACTTTAATTTGAAATAAACCAAAAAATCTCTTCACTGATATTAAATTTTTATATATGAAAAAAATCTAATCAAAAGCAAACGGTATTTAGTCAGAGAAATTTAAAGCAATACTTATTCTACCAACAGATGTTACATAGAAAAATAATAGAAAAATCTATAACTTGGCTATATTTCTATAATTAATTATTTTCTAAATTT
>JAHYJU010000023.1 GCA_019428825.1 Patescibacteria group bacterium
TTTTGGGTTGGTGGGCTCAGCCCTTTTTCCCCAAATCCCCCCCCCCGTTTGATATACTTTAAATAAGATGGATGGGATTAAAGAAACTCATTTAAAGTATCTAGTAGTATTAATGCTTTTAGGTATAGCAACAATTCTTATCGTTACCTCAAGAGAAGGATATGATGATAAAGGTAATGTAGAAGTAAATAAGATAGGTACTAGTAGTGAACAGGGCCCAGCCCGGGGCTCGGCCCTTGGAATAAGTGCTGAAACATCAGGCTCATCTCCCGAGTCAGGTGCAACATCAAGATTAAAACAAGCATATGACACACTTGTATCTCTAGGAGAAGGATATGGAGATACACAACCAATAGACTACCCATATGATCATGGTACATACTGGAATAGAATTTTATATGCTGCATTTTACTCCCCACCCGGAACTGCAACAGAACAAGATGTACTTTCAGGTAAAACATTTTATTCACAATACTCACGTCAACTTAAAACAGGAACTGCACAAGAAGGGACATATCCTGCAGCTCACCTTCAACAATATGTTCAATACGATGATGCTCATGCAAGTGATTATGAAGGAGAAGAATCAGAGTGGATTAACACAAACTCATCTGCAGGTTCTGAAGTATGGTATGACACTAGAACAGGTCTATACTGGGCGAGATCAGAGCCTACCACATTATCAAACTCTTTTCCTGCCATTTCATCAGGAAGCTGTCCTTTCTTTGATTCTATTCCAAGAAGCTCATATACATCATCTAACACATCTCCTGCATGTGGTAACGCAATAAATGCATGTGCAACATTGTCTCTAGAAACTCATACAGGTCAGTTAGCTCAAACAGATTGGTATCTCCCAAGTCAGAAAGAATTAAAAACCGCATATATTAATGGGATATATAATCAAACTAGCACAACATTTGCTACTACTAGTGCCTTTTGGTCAAGTACAGAATACTCAACTAATGTTAACGGAGCTTGGTATTTAGTATTTTCGAGAGGCAGTTCTGAAGGAGCAGGGAGCATTAAAGGTGTGGCATTTACGGTACGATGCGTTCGAAGGGATTAGCAACTTATGAAACTAAAAACTCAAGATAAAAAGATAATATTAAGATACATAGATATTTATATATACATTACAGTATTTATTATCTTTGGATTATCTTTAACATTATTAATACCTAGTAATAAATCAAATGCAGAACAAATGGGATCATCTCCTAATACAGGAGGAGCACAATCTGTACTTGTTGGATCATATAACCAGTTAGTATCAAAAGGAGATAACTATGGATCATCATCTTCTCCTAATTTTACACAAGACTGGGGAACATACTGGAATAGAATAATGTATTCTGCTACATGGGAACCGGATGGAACAGCTACTTCATCAGATGTACTTTCAAACAAAACATTTATATCATCTTCAAATGACAGAAGCATTGTTTCAGGAACCGCATCTTCATTTGATATTGACTACTCATTACAACAATATATTCAATATGATAACAGTAGCCCAAGTAGCTTTACTGGGGCAGATTCTACATGGATTCAAACAAGCTCAGCTACATCTGCTCATGTATGGCAAGACACTCGAACCGGTCTATACTGGAGTTACTCTTTAGGAGGCTACACTAACTCTTTTTCTGCCATTTCATCAGGAAGCTGTCCTTTCTTTTCATCTACTCCAAGAAGCTCATATACATCATCTAATACATCTCCTGCATGTGGTAATGCAATAAATGCATGTGCAACACTATCTCTTTCTACTCATACAGGTCAATCAGCTAAAACAGATTGGTATCTTCCTTCTCAAAAAGAGTTAAAGTTAGCATATCACCATGGTATGTATAACCAAGCAGGTTCTACATTTACTACTACTAGCTACTTTTGGTCGGCTACTGAGCGCTCATTTGATAGCACTAACGCTTGGTCCGTCACCTTGAATAAGGGTATCGCCCAATGCCTCACTAAGACTACTAGCTACGCTGTTAGGTGCGTTCGTAGAGATTAGGAATTTGGTAATTTAAAATTTTTAAAGCAAGGTCGCCGAAGGCGGCCTTGCTTTTCTAGGCTCAGCCCTAGGCTGAGCCCTCTTCTAGACTCAGTCCGGCGGACTGAGTCTAGCATTTCTATTCTCACTAGAATTTCCTTTATTCCCAACAATACTTTTTGGTGGTATTTCTAGACTGAGTCCGGCGGACTCAGTCTAGCTTATGCCCATGATTAACGCAGTAAAAAAATTCACAGAAGGGGGTATTTATCACATCTACAACAGAGGTGTTGATAAGGGAGATATATTTTTTTCGGATGATGATTTTAATATTTTTCTTGGATTATTAAGTCGATATATTTTAGGAAAAGATGTTTTAGAATGTAATTCCAGGGTGAAAAGCTACGAAGGCAGAATTAGTTTATTCGCTTTCTGCCTTTTAAAAAACCATATACACTTATTGATTAGGCAGTCAGATGAAAGAGCAATCAGCGAATTTATGCATAGTCTTTCAATAAGTTTTACTATGAAAATGAATAATAAATACAAGAGATCGGGGCATTTGTTTCAAGGAATTTATAAAGCGAGTTTAATTGATACGGACGCTGGTTTAATAAATATTTCCAGGTATATTCATTTTAATGCAGGTGAGAGTAGGGATGAAATAATTGTCTATCCTTATTCCACTATTAGAATGTATTTAAGTAATTCCATAGATTTTTCATTTGTTGATAAAAAAATGATTTCCGATTTAGTCCCAAAGAAAAATTATTGGGATTTTCTAGACTCAGTCCCGGACTCAGTCCGGAAAAATCTGCTATAATGCAAGCATGGAAAACAATAATAAACAAAGCAATATACTGCCTTTGGTAATAATATTTCTGGTCATTGCTGCTCTAATCGGTGGGGCTTATTGGTTTGGAACAAGTGATATTATGAAAAGCACTCCCGAAGAAGAGATGACCGATGTTAGGGAAGAAGAGGTTCAGGAAGAGCCTATCATTGTAGAAGAGGATCCCATTGAGGAGGAAATTGTTGTGGACGAGGAAGATGTCGAAGAAGTAACTGAGGAGGAAAGTGATGAAAGTGTTGTTGAGACTTTAAAACTTCTTTTCGCACAAAAATATGAGAGAAGAGTCGAGGATATAACAGTAGAAATCAATCAAAGAGAAGGCGATTATCTTACCGGTGGTGTTAAATTTGCAGGTGAGATAGCCGGCGGTTATGTTTTAGCAGCCAAAGTTAATGGTGCGTGGAAAATTGTATTTGATGGTAATGGAAATTGGACCTGTACTGCTGTAGATATTGTAGATTTTCCTTCTAGCTTAGCTCCCGAATGTTGGGATGAGAATACAATGACCTTGGTTGATAGAACCGCTAGGTAAACATCATAATTTACCAACCAAAAATCTAGTTTAAATAGAATTTACATCATTTCTAGACTCAGTCCGGAGCTGGACTGAGTCCGGGACTCAGTCCGGAAGTGATATCATAACTACGTGCCTGAATTATTCAAGGGATTAAATCCCCAACAAATTGACGCAGTGAATCATTTAGATGGCCCCGCTCTAGTGGTGGCTGGCCCGGGAAGTGGTAAAACCCGCGTCCTGACTCACAGAGTTGCTAATTTAATTAAAAATCACAACTTACACGAAACAAATATTCTATGTGTAACTTTTACAAATAAAGCTGCGGACGAGATAAAACAAAGAGTAGGGAGGATACTTTCAAACTCTACCGAAAATTCAAAACTATCATGGAGTGGAACTTTCCACTCAATATGCTCTAAAATCCTCAGAAAAGACGGTTTTAATATTGGTATACCGCCTTCTTTTGTAATCTATGACACCGACGACTCTGTTTCAATTCTCAAGATAATCATTAAAGATTTTGGGATAGATACAAAAAGATTTCACCCCCGCTCTGTTTTGGAAACAATATCGAGTGCAAAATCAGAGTTAATACCCCCGTCTGAATATGAAGGATATGCTCAAGGATATTATCAAAGAACTGTATCAAAAATTTACCCGGAATATCAAAAAAGGTTGAAAGAAAACAATGCTCTGGACTTCGATGATCTTCTTTTTTTCACTGTAAAATTGTTTGATACCGAGAAAACAGTTTTAGAAAAGTATCAAAATATTTTTAAATATGTTCTAGTTGATGAATATCAGGATACAAACAAAGCTCAGTACGTTCTTACAAGACAAATATCAGACCTTACAAAGAACTTATTTGTTGTTGGAGATATGTCTCAGGCAATATACAGTTTTCGTGGAGCTGATTTTAGAAACATATTGAATTTTCAAAAAGACTACCCCGAAGCTACTATCTATAATTTGGAGCAAAACTACAGATCTACTCAGGTAATTCTGGATGCCGCAAAAAGCTTAATTAAAAACAATTCTAACTACATACCTTTGGATCTTTGGACCGATAAAGAAGGTGGGGACAAGATTGTTGTCTTTTCAGGCAGTTCTGGTAATGAAGAAGTAGCTTTTGTAATCGATGAAATAACAGAGCAAGTAAAAATGGGTAGATCTTTTGATAATTTTTCAGTTTTATACCGGACTAACGCCCAGTCCCGAGCTATTGAAGAAGCTTTGATAAAAAATCAAATATCATACAGAATTTTTGGAGGTGTGCGTTTTTATTCCAGAAAAGAGATAAAAGACATTATTTCCTACTTACGGGTTATTCATAATCCTAAAGACTCCGTATCCTGGAGAAGAATAATAAATGTTCCTACAAGAGGCATGGGTCAAAAATCCGTTGAGAAATTAAAGGATGCAAAATGGGACCTTGATGAAATTGAGAATGCTTCAAAAATTCCAATTAAAAGATGGATATCAAAAAAAGATAGGTTATCTACACTGGAGCTGATGGAGGAGGTTTTGAAAGATACGGGATATATTAAATGGCTTGATGACGGTACCGAAGAAGCTTTGAGCAGGATTGAGAATATAAAGGAGTTAAAGTCAGTTGCTTCTCTAATTGTAAATTTGGATGAGTTTTTGGAAAGTGTGTCTTTGATAGAGGGTTCCGGTAGATCAGAAAATCCTAATGATAGTGACTTTGTTACATTGATGACGGTTCACGCTTCAAAAGGTTTAGAGTTTCCTATTGTTTTTATTATTGGGATGGAGGAAGGCTTGTTTCCACACTCAAATTCTATTGGAGAATTAGATGAGTTGGAGGAAGAGAGAAGGCTTTGTTATGTAGCTATAACAAGAGCAGAAGAGAGGGTTTATATGACAAACGCCCGGTCTAGACTGTATTTTGGTAATATCCAGGCAAACCTACCTAGTAGATTTCTGTCTGAAATACCTGGGGAGTTATTGGAGTTTCGGGGTTTAAGTTTTAATAATTATTTTGGAAAAAATAAACGAAACGATGATTTTCTTGACGACCTGGAGTTTGATAGGGGAAGTTTTAGTTGGGATTAGACTTGATGTAAAATATACATATGTTCAAACCTCACAAGGAATTGGGCCAGAATTTTCTTACCGATAAAAATGTAGCTATTGAAATGGTTAAGGCTTTAGATATTAAAAACGGAGAAGAAATAATTGAAATTGGTCCCGGCCACGGTGTCTTAACAAACATTTTATTGGAAAAGACAGCAAATATAAGTGCAAAAATATCCGCAGTGGAATTAGACCCCAGACTATATATAGAACTCAAAGAGAAATACTCAGGTGAAAAAAAGATAGATGTTATCAACGTAAACATTCTTGATTGGCTCTCTGACTTTGAGACTGATAAAAACTTAAAAATAATCGGTTCTATTCCTTACTACATTACATCTCCTATAATTCACAAAATAATAAAAATGAAAAGTGTTCCGGAAACTGTTGTTCTGTTGGTTCAAAAAGAAGTTGCCGAAAAAATTAAAAGTACGGTACCCGATTCTTCCTACATGTCTTCATTTGTCCAAACTTTCTTTGATGTTAAATATTTAGGAAAGGTTCCTAGTAAAAAATTCAATCCCGAGCCTCAGGTTGACGGGGGAATTTTAAAAATGACTCGTAAAGATGTTGATTTCAGCCCTGATTTTATTAGAAAATATGAAGGTTTTTTACATAGAGCTTATTCCAATCCAAGAAAGATGTTGAATAAAATTTTCAAGCAGGAGGAACTAGAAAAAGGTAAAATTAATCCAAGCCTTCGTGCTCAAAATCTGGGAGCAGAAGAGTGGTTATTTTTTTATAAAATATTAAATGAAATTTAGTATCTGCATACCTACACTAAATGAAGAGAAGTATATCGGAGGGATTTTAAGTTGTTTAAAAGACCAAACTTTCAAGGATTTTGAAGTTATCATTGTTGATGGTAAATCCAATGATAGAACAAAAGAGGAAGTGCTGAAATTTTCAAATGATTTCCCACTTAGGTTTTTAGAAGCTCCTAAAAGAGGGGTATCATTTCAAAGAAATTATGCAGCTAAAAATGCTCAAAACGAATATGTTATTTTCTTTGATGCCGACGTTAAAATACAAAACGATTTTTTGGAAAAGATTAATAAACATTTGGAAAAGGGAAATATTGATATTTTAACCACATGGAATAAACCTATTTCGGATAAGCCCGTTGATGAGTTCATATACCTTTTCCTGAATATTTTTATGCTTGAGTTGATTAAGAAAAAAAAACCCGGAGCAGTAGGGGTTTTTATATGTGTTAAAAAAACTTCGTTTGAAAAAATAGGTGGATTTAGAGAAGGTGTTAATTTCGGCGAAGATTATGATTTAGCAAAAAGGCTTCATGAAAGTGGTTTTACTTATGCTTTACTCAGAAATCCAAAAGTTAATGTTTCTGTCAGACGTTTTGATAAAGAGGGAAGGTTTAACATGATAGTTAAGAATTTAAGAGCTGCAAGGTATTTTCTGACAGATAAAAGGAATTATATAGATAAAATTCAGGGTAAGTACAAGCATGAGTTTGGGGATTTTTGATTATGGATAGGGTTACTAATAACACGTACGAAAATAATACTGACATACCTTCTAATAGCATGTATTGTGAAGTCTCAGAACTCATAGGTAAAATCAACGACTCGGATGCTCCTTATGAGGAGCGAAATGTGATAGTTCAGGAATTTTTAAGCTCTTATATAAAAGAGAAGTTAAAAAATCCTGAAAAATTTCAAAACATTTTTTATACTGAAAATGGTTCTATTTACTTTACATTTGAGGATGGGTGTTCAATAAGATTCAAAAATACAGAAACTGGTTGGTCTGTGCAGCCAATTTTAAAACACACCTTCTACCTTAATGCTGAGACAGCTGATATGCTGGTTGATATGAAAAATAAAGATACCTTGCAGGGGGAAATTATCGGGTTGCCTATCAAAGTGTTTGAACCCGCTATTGGTATGATTCCATTTGAATTCGAGATAGAGGGTTTTCCAGAAATCGAATTCTCTATAAACGATGATATCTTAATGATTAAAGGTGATAGTTTTGGGGAATTTTCCAGTGGGTGTCACATAGGTCATAAAATAACAAAAGTTATAAAATAATGTTTACACGTAGTTAGATCGAAGCCCGCCAAACCTTTAATCTGTACGGGCCTCTTTTTTACGGCCCGAGTTTATTTTTCAGACCGGTACTCCTTTGATCCCGTCCCTTTAAGGACGATATTCAATTGTATCCAAAAAATATACTACGTGAACAAAATAGTCAATGATATACTGGCTTTATGAGAAAACATGTACTTCAATCCGAGCTTTGGGAAAAATTTAAAAACGATTATGGCACATACGCGGTAAGAGTGGGTGATATTCTTTATACTAAGCACAAAATTCCTTTTTCGAATTATTTTTACGGGTATTGTCCACGTGTAAACCCATTCGATATAGATTTTGAAAAATTAAGAGAATCAATGGTAGATAATTCATGCATCGCTGTTCATTTTGATGTTCCCAATATTATTAGAGGAGAAGAGGGAGCTGAAGAAGCAGAAAAAATATTGAAAGATAAATGTGTTAAGTCCCAGCGTGATGAGTTTGCTAAAGGTAATTTTTTTATGGATTTGAAAAAAAGTGAAGAGGAAATTCTCGCAAACATGCACAAAAAACACAGATATAATATTGGTTTAGCACAACGAAAGGGAGTTACAGTTAGAGAAAGTGTGTCCGATGAAGATTTCGATTTGTTTTACAATCTTTATTCAGAAACAGCTCAAAGACAAAAGTTTTTTGGCCGTTCAAGAACATATTTGAGTAAGGTGTGGGAAACCTTTAGAGAAGAATATTCATCCCATTTATTAATTGCTGAATATGAGGGGAACCCTCTTTCCGCCTGGATGGTTCTTATTTATGACGGAGTTTTGTATTACCCTTATGGTGGCTCTACCGAAAAGGATAAGGAGACGCAATCCAGCTGTCTTTTGGGTTGGGAAGCTATAAAATTTGGAAAAAAGATGGGGTGCGAATTATTTGATATGTGGGGAGCTGCCGAGGATATGAGTAATAAAAGTGATCCTTATTATGGATTTTCGGTTTTCAAAGAAAAATTTGGAGCAACACACGTTTCTTATATCGATTCTTATGATTATGTGGTTAATGATACTGTATATAAAATGTTTATTACAGCAAATAATATTCGCTGGAAATTGTTGGGAATATTGAAATGATACCGGAGACTGATATTAGACAGAGTGATAAATGGGGAAAATACCTCGAATTTATTGGGTGGAAAACACATAGGACATCAAGTGGTATTCATATATATTACAATACCACTTTTCTTGGGATGGTAGTAAAAATCCAAAAACCTCTAGTAATAAAAGATGAGGATATTAGTGAGATAGAGGATTTTTGTAAAGGTTTGAAGCTCCTTTTTATTAAAATAGAACCTTTTATAGGTCAAGATACATCGGTATTGGAGAATAGAGGTTATATAAAAAGTTCTGAGCCACTTACGCCACCATCTACAATATATATTGATCTTACGAAATCTGAAGAGGATCTTTGGAAAAGTATCTCCCACAGCGGGAAGTATTCTATAAGAAGAGCACAAAGAGAAGGTACAGTTTTGAGATTTTATCAAAATCCTCCTAAGGAAAAGTTTCCTGATTACTATGATATGACAAAAAGAACCGCAACAAGAAAACGCTTTTATATTCGTCCTATAGGAGATACTGAGAGTAAGGTTAAGGCTTTTGGTAAGGAGTGCCACCTTGTTTTAGCTTATGATACAAAAGGAGATCTTTTGAGTGGAAAGCTGTATTTATGTCACAACGATATGGTCTTGTATTCAACCGGAGGCACATCTGATTGTGGTTTAAAAACTAAAGCCGGGTATGAGCTACTATGGAAATCTATGCTTTACTTTAAAGGTTTGGGGTATAAGGTTTTTGATCTTGAAGGAAGGGATGACCCTAGGTTTTCGAGCGTTACAAAAAATTGGGGAGGTTTTAGTCATTTTAAAGAGAAGTTTGGAGGAACCGATATCGAGTTTCCGTATCCCTATATCAAATATTTTAGCCCGTTCTTGAAGTTTTTGTCTCTGTTTTCCAAGTTACCTCTTTAGTTCGGGACAGAGGGCCCGGCCTAGGGCCGGGCCCTAGGCTCAGCCTAGGGCTGAGCCCTCTGCTAGACTGAGTCTAGCATTTTCACTTTTACCAGAATTTACTTTATCTACAACCAAGAATCGTTTTGGTGGTTTTTCCGGACTCAGTCCCGGACTGAGTCTAGAAAAAAAATCAACTGTAATTATATGACAGAAACCAGCTCTATTACGAGAATTTCTCGGTTTATCAACCTACTCCGGACTGAGTCCCGGACTCAGTCTAGACTTCAGCAAACGGACAGATCTCTTTGAAATCACACCACATACAATCCCGCCCCGGCTTTGGTTCGAAATTCTCCTTCTTTATTCCTTCAACCACTTCTTTTATTATTTCTTTTTGAGCTTCAACCTGCTTCTGAGTTCTATTTGTAGAAACTTTCTCTCCCGAATCTACAAAATAAAGGCTCAAAAGATCGGGTTTAATTTTCAATGCTTCATTAGCAGCCATAGTGTAAATAGTCATTTGAACATCGTCATCAACTTCCTTTTGGGTCTTTGTATTTCCGGTCTTATAATCAATGATTTCAATTTTCCCATCCGGAAGCTTATCTATCCTATCTATTTTGCCCCTTAGTTTTATACCATCAATTTCCAGAACAAAGTTTTTTTCAAGTCCAATATGCTTAGCCTTAATGTCTTTGTTCTGCTCGTAATATCTTTTCAAAAGCTCCTTCCCATCTTCAAATCTGAGTTTTCTATGCTTTTCATCCTTATACCCAAGAGGAATCCAATTATTTTCATATATTTTTAACAATTCTTCTAAAGTGGTTTCCTTTTCGAACATTATTCTTGTATGGAATTCTTTTAATGTTTCATGGATAGTGGTACCAAAGCTTAGGGCGTGGTTTGGCGGGGTAGGTACCCTTAAAGTGTAAGAATATTTATATCGTAGAGGACATATCAGGTAGTTATCTATTTGTGAGTAGCTGATGTATTCGGGTACTTTTCCTTTTATTTTCAATATTTTTGGATCATGGAATTTAGTTTTGGCACCAAATAAACCAGCTTGTTTACCTTTTGTCTTTTTATTTTCAATTTCTTGAATTTCTAGACCTGTTTCTTTCAGATAACCGCTTGGGGTAGTGTCTCTTTTACCGCCGTAGTTTTTGCCTAATGTCATAAAAAGATATTTTTTAGCTCTTGTCATACCTACATAAAATAGCCTTCTTTCTTCTTGGACATGCTCATCCCCGGTCGGGAGGGTTTCTTTTATTAGTTCTTCAGGCACTTCTATTGTGTCTTTGCGGTTTCTTGTTGGGAATCTTCCCGAAACCAGATTTATCATGAAAACGGCCGGGAATTCTAACCCTTTTGAAGAATGTACGGTCATTAAATTTATGGTGTCTATGTCCTCAATTTCGGCTTGTGCGGGGTTTTCACCTGCTTCTAGGACCATATCAAGATAATCTATCAAATCTACTACTGTGGACATTTCTTTTGTTTCGTTGTGATGATCTACTTCAAATTTTTGAATTTTTTTTAAAAAAATGTTGAGATTTTTTACACAAAGCTCGTTTTGTACGGTTTCCTCTTCTAAAAATTGGTCCAGGTAGTTTATTGAATTGACGAGTTCAAACACGGTTTCTGTGGGTGTAGCTTTTGTAATATTTTTTTGAAATTGTTCTACGATTTTTACTATGAATTGAACTTTTTCGTTCTGGGATTGTTTTATTTGCTCCCAAAGCTCAATTTTTTTATATCTTGATTGTGAGAGTAGATTAGAAATTTCTTGATAGGGGATTTCAAGACTTTCGATATTTAAAACTCTGTATAAGCTAATTCCGTCAGAGGTGTTAATTACTATTTTTAAAAAAGCCAGGATATCTCGAATTTCATCACGGTCATATAGACCCCTGTTACCTACAAGCTGATAGGGAAGTCCATATTTTCGAAGGGTCATGATAAAAGGGTCTAGGTGGTTGTTTGCTCTAGCCAATATAGCAAAATCTTTGTATGTGTATTGTGGTTCCTTTGCCAAAATTTCCATGATTTTTGAAATAATCAACTCCACTTCGTCCTCCAAAGTTTCGGTTTGGAGGATTTCCGGGCTCAGCCCGGACAGGGCTGAGCCCTGCACGGGCTGAGCCCTCAACTCTTTCGATATACCGAGCTTTGACTCTAGTGTATACGGATTATTCTGTTGAATAAGTTTGTATGCAGGATCGAGGATTTCTTGTGTTGACCGATAATTTTTAAGTAGGGAAACAGTCTCGGAATTTTTATAATCTTCCATAAATTGGAGAATGTTTGATATTGCAGCGCCTCTAAATTTGTAAATTGACTGTGAATCATCACCAACAACGAGCAAACTTCTTTTCGATTGATCTGTTTTTGTGGGGAATAGAAGCTTAATAAGTTCATATTGAGCATAATTTGTATCCTGGAACTCATCTACAAGTGCGTGTTTAAATTGTTTTTGGTACTCACTCAATATATTAGGTCTGTCTCGAAATAATTTTATCAACCAAGATATTAGATTGCCAAAATCCATCATTGAGTTCTGCAATTTTAACTCCTCATATTGTGTATAAATATATGACAACTCCTCCCATTTTTGTTTCTCTTCATCAGTCGCATATATTAAGTGCTTAATATACTCTTCTAATTCTTTTGTAGATATATTTTCATCCTGGAGTTTTGAAATAAAAGTAAGAATTGCTGAAATAAATTTAGTTGGGTTACCTAAAGGTCTGAAATATTTTAATTTTAGGTCAAAAAGATTTTTTCTTATTAAAAGCCACTGGTCTGAAGAAGAGAGTATTTTATAAGAAGGGTCTAGCCCTATCTCTATTCCTCTTTCACGTAGAATCCTATCAGCAAAAGAATGAAAGGTGTAAATCCAAGGCTCTTCGTATCCTAGAGGCATTATGTCTCCAACTCTTTTAACCATTTCCTGGGAAGCCTTTTCTGTAAAAGTTAGAGCCAGTATTTCTTGAGGGTCGATATTATTTTCTTGAATTAGATGTCTTATCCTTTCGGTTATAACTCTTGTTTTACCCGTTCCCGCACCTGCTACAACAAGTATAGGGCCCGAACTATGCTGAACCGCTTTTAGCTGGTCTTTATTAAGTTCTGTTTTTTTCATGACTAGTACATTTTACATTAAGTTTTGGACTTTATGCCCTAATTTGAGTTATAATATACTAAAGCCAATATAGAAAAAGAGGAGATAATGAGTGAGATAGGTTGGGTAGTCCTTATAGTGTTGGTTGTTGTGGTTGCTTTCGTAAGTTTTGTCATTGGAAGCGCCAAAACATCGGGAGGAAGATAGCTGTGTGATGAATGAAAAAGTATTGATTTTAATGCTGATTGCTTTCATCTTCCTGGTTATAGTTGGGTGTGTCTTTTTGATAGGTCACGTGTCATATAAAGAGGAGAGGTAAAAATGGATCCATTATTAATTTTTTTTGTATTGTTTTTTGGTTCAATTTTTTTGATGATGGCAGTATGTTCTTTGCTTCCACGGGATGGCCGCAGATTAAGTGAAGAAGAAAAGGGGGAGGAAGAATAGTTAATTGTTAAAGGACTTTTGAGAAATCGGAAGTCCTTTTTCTTTTGTAGAAACAGGGTAAGGGAGCAGATACATTTAAAATTACTCCAAAAGCTTAGGTTCTTCTTCAACCTTTTTTTCAATAGCTTGAGCTTTTTCAATTCTTCCAAATAATTTCGAATATCTACTTTTAACCCCGTCCATTGATTTATAAGAATTTGAGATATGTCTTTCCAGAACACTTAGGTCTTCATTGAATTTGCCTGCCTCAACCTTTATCCCTGCCAGAGCTTTTAAAATTTCTCCGGTATGTTTTTGTAATTCGTGCTGTTGATAGGCTACAAGAAGAACTTTTAAAAAGTAGGAGAGAGTGTTGGGGGAGGCCATAATAATGTTTTTATTTTTCGCATAATCTTCAATTTCCGGAGTATTAACAATAAGCTCGTAATAAACATTTTCAGAAGGAACATACATTATCGCTTGTTCAGTGGTTTTTTCCTCCGGGAGGATATATTTGCTGGAGATTTCGTCAATTCTTTTTTTGACGTCATTGTTAAAAGTCTTTTTAAATCTATCCCTTTCCACCTGTGTATCTGCTGTTATCATAGCTTTAAAATTTTCCATTGGAAATTTGGAGTCTATTGGAATAATTCCTCTATCCGTAAAGACAACGGCATCGCAAACGCTTCCGTCTTTGAATTTATATTGTGTTTTGAAAAGATCTTTGGGAAGAAAGTTTTCTAAAATTTCGTATAAGAATTGTTCTCCAAGACCGCCTCTTAATTTTGGGGATTTTAGAATGTTGCTTAGGTCTTTCATGTCTGTTCCGAACTCTTGTATACCTCCAAGTTGCTTTTGGACTTCTCTTATAACGTCGCTTGATTTCTCCAAACGCTCGGATATAAATTTTGTCTGTTGGCTTAGGGTGTCTCTGTGGTTTTTCATCTGTTCTTCTATGGTTGTTCTTTGATCTTTGAGCTGTCTTTCCATGACTTCGGTGTTTTTTTCCATTGTTCCTTTCATTTCTTTAAGCCATTCTACAAGAACGGTGTCTTCAGATTTTCCGGATTTTTTTAGTTGAGATGATAGGTAGTAGCCCACTGAAACCACCGCACCGATAATTAGTATTGAAAATATTATTAGTGTTTGTGTATCCATCGAGATAATTCTACCATGACTGTGTAGATAAAAAACAAGGCATCCCGTTTATTTGCAGAATGCCTTTATTTTAATATACTCTCTAAAATTTTGTTAAAATTAACTTGTTGGAAGAATATCCTTTCTTTATCTACCCAAGGTATGTGTGTAAATTTTTTATTACCAATTACCTTTTCTGGAGGCAGAGAAGAAGTTAGAACCAAAACTTTTATTTTTTTCCCTGAATCTGAATTCTTTTTTGATAGTGTTTTAGCCCATTTCCATCCGTCCCCCCAGCTATCTATATTCTCGCCTAAAATAACCAAGTCAAAGGATTTAATATCAAATTCCTTGGTTTTAAAGGAGTAGTGTGGTGTGAATTCATTACCTTCATGTATACAAATCTCTTTGATTTTCGATTTCAACAGACCTGCCTCGTCTACATAGATTATTCTGGACATTTTTCTCCTTTCTTTTTGTTATTTATGAAAATTTTATGCTTATCTGATGGTAAAATCAAACTATGCCTAAGTATGTTAAGTTTTTAATTTTTGTTTGTGTTCTTATGTGGGGGTGGTGGTTGTACCTTCTGTTTTTTGGAATTTTTCCGGATTCTTATAAGGAGATTTTTTTGTTTCTTGGAGTTTTGTTTTTTGCTTTAGGTTTAAGTTTTTCTTTTATTTTCTATTTTATTTATTTAAAAAAATATCCGAATTTTACTGATCTTAGGATTTTATTTAGAAGGGCATTGAAGTGGGGTTTTTTTATTAGTTTTGGGGTTATCGGGGTAGGTTTGATGAAAGCTTTTCATATTATCAACTTACTGAATACTGGTTTGTTTGGGCTTTTATACATCGGGGTTTTTGTTCAGCTGAGGGGGAGGAAGTAAGGGCTAGACTGAGTCTAGAAAAAGTCTAGAAAAAAACTCTACGTTAAATATATGCCGCAAAACCTTTCTAACACTTGAATTTTCTATTCTATCAGCTTTCGCCGGACTCTGCCGGACTCAGTCTAGATTTACCCCCCCCCTTCCTCCTTCGGAGCT
>JAHYJU010000024.1 GCA_019428825.1 Patescibacteria group bacterium
GGGAAGCTGACCGGTGAACTGGTGTGTTAAATGAAGTCCTAGTTTATACTTCCTTGACTCAGACAATATTTCCTCAAAACTTCCGGTCGCAAAGTTCTGAAACTCGTCTACATATAAATAAAATGGTTTTCTCTGCTCGTTAGGTATTTTTGCCCTTTGTAGTGCATAAAATTGGATCCTAGAGACCAGCAAAGCGCCAAGAAGGTTTGCATTATCCTGTCCTATCTTACCCTTAGAAAGATTCATTAAAAGTATCTTGCCCGAGTTCATAGCGTCCCAGATATCAATGGAGGATTTTCTTTGACCTAATATGTTTCGGATTGTTGTAGAAGCTAAAAACCTATTTACCTTGTTCTGAATAGGAGCTATAGCTTCGGTAACAAGTTTTTGATTCCCCTTCATCTGCTTGTATTCATCAGCCCAAAATTTTTGCACCAAAGGATCTTTTACAAAATGAAGAATGTAATTAAGGTAATTTTGATCTTCAAGTAATCTTGTAATTCCCAACATTGTGGTGCCGGGAACTTCTAATAAGGTTAGAACGCAGTAATTTAATAAATATTCAAGTCTAGGACCCCATGAAAAATCGAAATGCTGTTTTATTGCAGACACTAAACCGGAGGCCATTAAATTCTTCTCAGAAGGATCTTCTATCTCAAGTAAATTAAGTCCAACAGGGTTTTCAGTATCCGAAGGGTCAAAATAAATTACATCCTCGATCCTATTATCAGGTATTCTGTCTAGCACATTTTCTATAGTCTCCCCGTGAGGATCCAGTATTGCCACACCCTCACCATTAGCGATATCTTGTGAGAGCATACTAACAAAAAGAGAAGACTTACCCGTTCCTGACTTACCAATAACATACAGATGCCTTAACCTATCATCGTTTTCGTTACTAATACCAAATTTAACAGACCTATTTCTATATAAAGTCTCTCCAATATAAGTGCAATTCTCTGTTGGTAAATTAACAGGGGGCTCGGATTTTCTAGAATAAACCCAAGAAATATTAGGTGTATCAATATGCGATAAAGGAAAATGGAATATTGTAGCTAACTCTTCGGTGTTTAATATTAATGACCTATCTGAATCAAACTCTCTATTCTTATACTCAGTTAAAGCGGCCTGCTTATTGTCTTCCTTTACTCCTACCAAGCTATTTATATTAGCACCCGAAAATTGCTCAAAAGAAGCGGTTAAACCTCTTAGGTTAGCGTCAACCCTGATATCATCCTGCGAGGAAGAAACTATCCTAATTACTGTCTCAAAGCCCATTCTGGACAATTTATTCTCTATATACTTTAATTCAGTTTCTTTAGCAGGGTTAACTTTGGGAGTTGTGGTAGTATATCTTCCAGTAACCTCCGCACCCTCAGGAGGCCTTGATAACAATCCTGTTAAAACACCCGTTGTTATCTCTATTAACTCCTTTTTTACAACGTCGAAAAATATATTGAAACCACCCTTGGTTTTTTCAGGATCCTGTCCCTCCCTGACACTATTTACATAGTTAAAACCGACCTGTTGCCAAACATCCGGTATGGGTCTTACTAAAACCTGCATCCATATCTCTTCTCCGGGCAACAAATTTGAGACAGCTGAGGTAACAGAAGATATCGGGTCTGTTTCAAAATCTCTGAAACTTTTAACGGGATAGTAGTGGGATTTTGAAAATTTCAGATGCGAAACCGCATAATTGGTGTGAGCTGAATTTATAGCCGGAGTGTAGTCAGATACTACATTTATATGTGCAGTGGGGTACTGGGCGTATATCTGGCTTTCAACAAATTTTAAAACATTTGTAGGAGTAGTAACATAGAATCTTATTCCCCTATCTCCTGACGAGACCATTTCAAAAGAAACCTGCTCCTGCATATCGGGTTCGTCTTTTAGTAAACCATGTAATGCAGAAAACATATTTTCAGCACTCAAAGAAGAGGCCTGAATATCTCTGGACTCCTCATCGTTTCTGCTTAACTGTACCTCTAAAACTTCTCGAGTATCAGACATGTATCTCCTAGGTTTCTTGGCGCTTCTAACCCGGAGATATATCCCCAAAGCTATCATCCCGACGGCTAAAAAAAATATTAAAAAATGACTTAGAGACATAATGTTTCTTTTTCTCTCCTTTAATTTACTACTTAATATATCACATTTGATGCTTATTTTATCATCAAAAATAAATAAACCCCCGCCCTCTGACGAGCTTTAATAAGCGAGTCCGAGCGTCTGTACTAACATAAATTTTCAAATAAAGCGTATACGTGATTAATTGAATATCGAGGGAATAAATAAACCCCCGCCCTCTAATTATGACGAAGTCAGAATCCGAGGGGTAACTAAAAACCCTAAAAACCTTTTGAAAACAAGGATTTTAGATATTTCTTCCAGAATTAAATAAACCCCCGCCCTATTTTGGGACGGGGGATAGAAAGGAGAGAGTACTGTCGAACATTCTAATACAAATCATTAGATATGTCAAATCCAAAAATCACTACGACATCAGACCTATCTACCTCATTCTCAAGAAAATCACTAGTTTCATCCTTAGAAATTATTCGTGAAATTTTAAAAACCCTCGAAATAAAAGCCGTAGTTTGAGAATTAATATCATCAGAAATTATTATACTTTCATCATAAAGCTTGGATGTACTTTTAGTTGCCACTATTCTGCCCCCGAAGTTTGTTATTACTCTTGATGCAAAAGATGCAAGCCCGGAATAATTTGTTCCATTCAATACAGCAATATTTTTTTGTTCTTTAGCAACCGGCGACTCGTAGGTATACTCCCTAATGTAATTGTCAAAATACTGGGTATTACAAAAACAATTTGGTACGTTTGTCTCATCCACTACCCTGTCTTTAGGTAAAGAATAAACAAAAGAAAGAAGACTGTAAAATTCACGAAGATCCATATCTGTTCTAAAGGAGCCTCCTAAATTAGTTATGCTCTTAATATTTGCCAAATTTATGACTCCTCCCTCATGCCAAAGAGTGTTGAAAAAATCATCGTGTTCCTGCTCAGTCAGTACAAATTTATCTACTTTAAATCCAAACAATTTAAATATTGACCTATCTATAGCTTCTACTCCGGAAATTATTTTCTCATCAGAATTAAGACCTCCAAGAGCAAACACCTTTCCTAAAACCTCGGAACCATATTTGCCCGGCAATGCTAAGTCTATATCTACAGGAACATCGTATATAGAAACCTTTTTGTTTTGTTTGTTGAAAATTATGAAATTTACCTTTTTTATGATTACCGGGTCGCTATCCAAATCCTCAGCCACTATGTACGTAACGGTAGGAATATCATCATCTGATATTGCATAACTTGTATTTGACAATGCAGAGGCAAACCTTTGATTGAGATATTTGTAAAAAGTGTAAGAGAAAAGGAAAGCAAAAGAAATTGAAAACACACCGAACATCAATCCGAACTTGTAGATTTTTTTTCGGATAGAACGGTTAACAACAGTTTTAGATCTAGATTTATTTTTCCTTTGGGCAGGAGCTCTTTTCATAATAATAACTGATATATCATATTATATTTTGAATTCGTTTGGCAAGGGGGATTCAAAACGTTGGAATTTCTTATTGGAAGGGTTTCTAATGCCTAAAAATCGGGCGTGTAACATCATTCTTTTAAAGAGCTTTAAATCACTATCGAGTAAATTATTTGAACAATATATTGTATCCCCAACTATAGGGTGGTGTATTGCAGACAAATGAACTCTTATCTGATGCGTCCTACCTGTTTTAGGTAAAACTTTTAATAAAGTATAATGTCTGTCTTCGATTTGCTTAGAAGTAATTTTTTCAATTCTTGTGAATGCCTTCTTTCCATCTGACACTACAGCCATTTTCATTGGAGTTTTTGGATTTCTTTTGAGTGGGGCGTTAATTTCTATAATTTCATCACCTATCCTGCCGTGTACCACAGCTGCATATTCCTTATACGTGTTTCTTTCTTTGAATTCAGCTTGAAGAAAATTGAATGCCTCTAAGTTTTTAGCTATAACAATAACTCCGGAGGTGTCTTTATCTAAACGGTGTACCAAACCCGATCTACTAACAAACTCTTCATCTTCTATATCTTTAAACAATGAAAAATATTCCCTATCTAACATATCCTGCAATGTCACATCTTTATAGGTATTAGAACGGTTTACTACAAGACCGAAAGGTTTATCTATAACTACAATATTTTCGTCTTCATATATTTTAATTAATTCTTTTTCCATATTGTTATAAAAACCAAAACTACACCTATTGTAACTAAAAGATCATAAAAATTAAAATGAAAAAGGTTGAAAAAATTTAGGTAATCTTTGACACAGCTGTGTCTGTACCACTCACTTAAGTTCATCAATCCTCCCAATAAAATCAGGAGAAAACCTAGGTTACCGAATTTGTTCCCCCAATAATTTCTGATATAAATGATGGAAAAAACAGTGGCAAGAATTATTGAAAGCAGAATAAAAACACCAACACTTATGAAATCTGAAAATAAATAATGACAATTATAAGTATCTGTGAACACTATATATTTTTCTCTAATATCTCATCTTCGTGAACATCTATCATTTGTGATTGATCAGTTGCACACTCTATACAAGTTGTAGCCTCGGGATATACTTCGAGTCTTGCTTTATCAATGTCTTTTCCACAAACTTCGCATTTTCCATAACTACCTAATTTTATTGCAGTTAGTGCTTTTCTAACTTGTATCTTGGCAGTTCTAACTATTCCTAACCTGGCATCTGTAATGGTCTTCCCTGTATCTTCCATTACATCATCCAAAGTTTCGGCGTTGTCAGTTTCTCTACCACGCTGTAGATAAGGGTCATTATCAATAAGAGCTTTCTGCTCCATTTCCAATCTTTTTTCCTTACTAACTAATTTTTTCTTCAATCCTGAAATAAAAGCTTTAGGTAATAATATTTTTGACATAGTTTTTTTACTCCTCATGTACAAATTTAGCACACTTATTGTAACCATAATAGGGGCAAATAGTAAATAACCACCTCTCCTGAATAATAGAACCATGATTAAAGACACAAAAATCAAAAAAATTGAATAAATCATTCCTGAAATATATTTATAACCCCGATGTCTCATTACAAAAACATACAAAACTAAAAACGCAAAGAAGGATATAAAATATTCATTTTTCCCGTAAATAAGGTAACTTCCCAAACTTATTACCATTAAAAGTATCGAAAAACCCATGGAATAAATGTCAACTATCCTAAAAAAGGACCACTTGAATTTTTTAGAAAATATCAAAACAGGTGAAAAAAATAGAACAATCGATGTAAATGTAAGTAGAATATCCTGATCAAAATATAGAATTACACTAGAGGGCCTGTAAATTGTACTCCAAGAAACCAACCTCTCAAGAAGATAGATAAGGACACCACAAAAAATCAATGAAGAAAATACCATATCAAAAAATTTATCTGAATTGAAACCATCTTTTTTTGATTCGGACCAGAGAATAAAACCAAAGGAAATAATTCCTATGAGAAGAACTATTATCATGGTACTAAAATTTTTTGTTCCTATGTTTATACTTTCAGGAAGCATGTTTATTGGGCTTTTGAAACGTATTCGCCACTTCTGGTATCTACTTTTATCTTATCACCTATCTTTATGAATGTGGGTACCTTTACTTTTGTGCCGTTATCAATTTCTGCATCTTTATAAACATTGGTTACGGTGTTTCCCTTGAAGCCTGGCTCCGTATATTTTATTTCAAAAACCATGGTTATGGGAAGATCTACACTTATGGGATTACCTTCAAAGTACTTTATCATTACCTTCTCCCCTTCTTTTAAAAATTTTGCTGACTCCCCTATTGTTTCTTCGTCTATTGTGAACTGGTTGTAATTCTCAGGATCCATGAATACATATCCGTTGGTTTCTTTATACAAATATTGAGCATTTCTGGTTTCTACATAGGTATCTTCAACATGTGCAGTAGACTGCCATGATTTTTCTAAAACCTGTCCTGTTATTAAATCTTTCATCTTTACTCTAACTTGAGCACTACCCCGGCTTACTTTTACATGCTGGTATTTAACCACCACAAAAGGATGGTCATTTTCTTTAAATATTGTTCCGTTTTTTAAATCTGTAACTATCATACGTTGGTTATTCTACCATTTTTTTAAGCCTTTTTTTGTTATAATCAACCCCCATAAATCAAACTGTTGCAAATTAAACAGTTATAAAAATAAAAGGAGAGAATAAAATGACGGTATTCAAAAGTTTCGATGCGGTAAAATTTCGAAATCTTGAAGGAAAGCTTCTCTACGTGACTCAAATGGCTGCAATAAGCGCGGCCCGAGCTGCAGGACACGGTGACAAGAAGGCAGCAGATAGGGCTGCTGTTAACGCAATGAGGGAATATTTGGGAAAAATTGAAGGTACCAGAACAACTGTACAAATCGGTGAGGGCGTACGTGACAAGGCACCTATGTTGTACATTGGAGAAGAAATTGGTACTGGAACTTTTCAAATTGATCTTGCAGTCGACCCTCTTGAAAACACCAATGCCACCGCAAAATTGGGACCTAATGCAATATGCGTTTTAGCGGCATCAGAACCCGGAGGTCTAATTAACGCTACAGACGGTTATATGAATAAATTAGTTGTTGGTCCAAAAGTTGCAGGTAAAATAAACATTGAAAACACTGTTGAAGCGAATATTTCTATTATTGCAGCAGCATTAAATAGAGATGTAGAAGATCTTACAATAACGGTTTTAGATCGTGAAAGAAATAAAGACCTTATAACAAAAATAATAAGGACTGGGGCACGGGCTCAAGTAATTCCGGATGGAGATTTGATTCCAGGCATACTTACCTGTATATCCGGATCAAGTACTCATGCTCTTATGGGCATAGGGGCATCTCCTGAGGGCGTTATAACAGCCACAGCTGTTAAGATGTTGGGTGGGGAAATGCAGGCAAAATTTTACCCTAAAGACGAAGAGGATATGAAACAACTTGTATCACTCGGGGTCAATGTTGAAAAAGTATACACTCACGATGATTTAGCCAGTGGTGAGTATTTAATTTTCTGCGTCACTGCAGTCACTGCTCTATCAACCGCGACCAGGCACATCTTAGATGGCGTAAGTTTTTTTGGAGGTGCTGCAAAAACAAACAGCATGCTCATAACCGCAAGGACTCTAGAAACTATCTCTACAACCCACATTTTAAATAAAAGTGAGTTTGATAGATCAAGAAGCGAATTTAGATTGTAAGGGAAGTACTAACCAAAGGTAGAAATTTATTTTTCTACCTTTTTATTATTTCTTTGTGTAGTGTTCTAATAGATCACTGTGTTCAAGAAAGAACTTAATCATTTCACTCTTTTCATCATTATCGTAAACGTATTGACCGTCATACTGTAGAAATACATATATTTCGTCATCTATTTGATATTCGTTTTCAAAATTTCCACGTTCTCCCCACTGCATACCACGGGGTTCGCTTCCAGATTGATTAAGACCATCCAAGATATCACCCAAACAAACTTCTTTACTAATCCCATCGGGGCTAGTCACTTTTATGCCAGAGAAGAATTCTACATCTTTGTTATCAATTTTGTATTCTCTCCATTTAGGATTATTTACAATTACCCAAAAATTCTTTTCCTCAAAATCCTTAAAATTCCCCTCATAAACATATCTAAGTACCTTACCAACCACAGGAATGTTACCCCAATCCAAATTTTCATCAAACCATTTTTCAATTTTCTTCTCATGTATCGCGTATTCAGCACGAGTAACTTGGAGGTGCGTTCTCAAATCTTCGCGATTTTTAAGTAATTCTTGTAATTCAGGGTCATTGCTAATTATTTCTCCTTTTCTAGAGGAAACCAATTCCTCGGTTTTAATTAAATTTTCTTGGAGGGTTTTTTCCTTTTCAACTAAATTCTTTGCTGTTTCAAAATCTTCACTTGAAAGACCCTCATTTACTGACTTTTCGAAATTATTATTAGTTAAATTGTTATCCATACTTAAATAATACTTTCATTTTTTTTTCGTCAATATCTAAAAAATATTAGTAGGATAAATTTCTTTGATAAAAGCTACGACAAGGCAAGGAGTCTATCACAAATTCATATTCCAGTAGTAAAACAAGTTTCAAAAAACTCAAAAAGGAAAACTCGATGTGTTTGAAATATTGGCCTGCCAACCGAAACTGACGAAGCAAAACGTAGTCAGTATAGGTTGGTGCCGTGGGTGGGAGGTTGTTAGGAACTTTTTAAAGGATTGAAAATAATTATTTTTCAGTCGTAATCAATTTAACAGATGTTAGTTCTCTTAAGCCGTATTGAGCATTACCTACTCCAATTCCTGACTTTTTTCTACCTACCCAAGGATTAGAAGGATTCAAGTAACTTGAATTATTTACGGATAACATGCCACTTTGTATTTTTGATGCGGTATTTAAGGCTAAATCTTTGTCTTCAGTAAATATATAGCCCCCAAGCCCATACTTTGTGTCATTTGCCAGGCCAATTGCCTCTTCAAATGTATTGAAAGATATCACTGGAAGTACTGGTCCGAAAACCTCTTCCTGCCAAACTCTCATATCAACTTTGATATTTGTCAAAATTTGGGAGGGGTAATAAGCTCCTTTTAAAGTTGGGTCTACTACACCTTCAAAGTAAACATCAGCACCTTCATTAATTGAATCCCTAACCTGATTATCTAAAAGGATATACTGTTTTTCTGAAACTAATGGTCCCATATCTACATCAGTTAATTCAGGATTGCCAATTTTTTTGCTCTGAAGTACATTTTTTAGTTTATCTAAAATTACCTCATACTTTGAATGATGAACAATTAATCTTTTTAGACCATCGCATACCTGTCCGGAATTATAAAATCGTGCAAAATATATTGTTTCAATTACTTTATCAATATCTGCATCTTCAAATACTATACCCGGAGCCGAACCCCCAAGTTCTAAGTTTGCCTTTATAAATTTATCTGAGGCTAATTTATAAAGATGCTGTCCTACTCTGGTACTGCCTGTAAAACTAACTAGATCTATATCTTGATTTACCAATACATCACCAGTTTCCCCATCTCCATATATTTCATTGAAAACTCCATCAGGAAGATTACATTTTGAAATCAAATCTTCTAATAATTTACCAGTAAGGGGGCACTCCTCCGAATGCTTGAAAACTACAGTGTTTCCTGCTATTAAATTTGGTATTACTCCCCATATAAAATTGCAAAATGGAAAATTCCATGGAACTACTACAGCAGCTACACCTATAGGTTCATAATAAACCTTACTAATATTCGTATCATCTTCAAAAGTAATTTCCGAAGCTAGATACTTATCTGAATTTTCTAAATACCACTTAAAATATTCAAGACCAGTGCCAATTTCCATTGACTCTCTAATTGATACCGGCATACCGATTTCTTGTCCAATTATTTTGCTTAAACTTTTTTTATTGTTTTCGAAAACATCGTATATTTTTTGTAAGTAGGATATTCTTTCTAGCACCGTTAAGTTACTCCAAGTTTTAAATGAGTTTTTTGCTTTAATTACATTTTCCATTATGTCTCTATCTGGAGTTATTTCAACTTCTCCATTCAATTGAAATTTTTGATATGGGTTGGTTGATACAAGTTTATTCATGGATAAATTATATCAGTTTATCTTATTCATTGTTATAACAACAACCTCCAAGGGTCTGGTGCCGTGGGTGGGAGTTTTGCTTCGCAAAGCAATTGCTTCACTTCGTTACGCAATTGTCGGTCACCGGTTTCCGCTTGCTAGCGTAACCGTCGACCCCGCCTCGGTGCCGTCGCACCTGCGGCATTCTCCTCCCACTAGATTTTCTCATTAAAATTTAAAAGAAGAATAGTTGGCCTGCCAGCCGAAACTGACGAAACAAAGTGTAGTCAGTGTAGGCTGGTGCCGTGGGTGGGAGTCGAACCCACACGGGATCAGATCCCAGTGGTTTTTGAGACCACCGCGTATACCATTCCGCCACCACGGCTAATACAAGTTATTTTATCACAAGAAATATTGAATAAGGATGTAGAAAAATACGGAGTTTACTCTCTCTTCTGATCTACTTCGTAGAACTTGGTGAACTCATTTCTAAAGAACAAATCAATTTCCCCGGTAGGACCATTCCTATGTTTTGAGATGAGTAACTTAAGATTAGACCTATCTTCTTCATCAGGATGATACAAAAACATTACAATATCAGCATCCTGCTCAATTGAACCCGAGTCTCTTAAATCAGAAAGCTGTGGCTTTTTTTCGCCACCTCTTTGCTCAACAGCACGAGAAAGCTGGGATAAGGCTAAAACCGGAACTTTTAATTCTCTCGCCAAGTTTTTTAATCCTTGAGAAATTTTTGAAACTTCCTGTACCCTACTCTCTGCTTGAGGGGCTTTAACCAACTGCATGTAGTCAACAATTATTAAATCTATTTTATTCTCCAGCATCAGTCTTCTTGCCTTTGTTCTCATTTCCATAACTCCTATACCCGCAGTATCATCAATAAAAATTGAAGCTTCAGCTAACTCACCGGCGGCAACTCCATATTTTTCAAAATCTTCTTCATCTAAGTTACCTGTGGATATTTTCCAGTTATCAATTCCTGACTGAGAAGATATCATCCTATCAACAAGCATTTCCCTACCCATTTCAAGTGAAAAAATTGCTACCCCGAAATTTCCTTCAACAGCTGCGTGCTGAGCAATATTTAAAGCTAACGATGTCTTACCAACCGAAGGTCTCGCAGCTAAGACAACCATGTTTTCTTTTTGAAGTCCTGACAACATCCTATCTAAATTTTTCAAGCCCGTAGGTACTCCTCTTAAAGCTCCTTTTTTCTTGCTCAACTCATCAAGCCTTTCAAAAGTAACTTCCAAAGTATCTTTTATAGGAACAAAGTCTTGATAAGTTAAATCTTGAGATAATGAGTAAATAATTTGCTCAGACTTATCTAAAAGGTTATCAACCTTATCTTCTGAAAATACCATTTCGCCTATTTGCGAGGCCGCAGAAATCAAAGATCTCTTAATAGAATCGTTTTTTATTAGTGTTGCGTACGCTTCTATATTTGCTGCCGTGGGTACTGAGTTAACAAGCTCAGTTAAATAAGACACCCCACCGACATTTTCTAGCTCTTTCATCTTTTTGAGCAAATTTGGAACTGTAATAAGGTCAGCAGGTTCTCTTTTTTCATACAAAGTTAAAATTGCCTCGAATATACTTTCATGTGAAGGTTTATAAAAATGCTTAGGTTTTAAAAACTCAACAACCTTAACAATAGCGTCCTTATCAATTAAAAGAGCACCAAGAACCGATTTTTCGGCTTCTATATCGTGGGGAGGTATATGAACTCCCGCATTTTCAATTTGATTTTTCATTTTTTGTGCAGACATGAAATATTAGTGAGCAGGTTTTAATACTATCACCTGAGTTTCTCCGTCAAGATCGCTCTTTGAGTTAATAACAAGCTTATCCACATCCTTTTTTACACCGTTTTCCACTCCCATCTCATCTAAAAACTCCTCTACCCCGCTTAAACCTTCAACTCCGGTAAGATCTTTTGTTTTGTAGTGCATGGGAATAACATAAGAAGGCTCTAAAGATGAAATTACTTTTGTAGCTTTTTCGGCATCAATTGTATATTTTCCGCCTACAGGTATCATTAAAACATCAACGCTAGGAATTTTTTCCATATCTTCTTGAGAAAGCTCACATCCTAAATCTCCAACATGAAGTATGTTAAAACCATCGATTGTAATCAGGTACATAGTTACTTTTCCTCTTTCAGCGCCACCTTTTTCATCATGGCCCACTGCTCTACCGTAAATAAAACATCCACCGATTTCATATTCTCCGGGACCATCTATTAAAAGTCTGTAATCACTTACACCTTCTATGTAGTTGTGGTCAAAATGGTCATGGGTAGTCAAAAGAACATCACACGAAAGTTTAGGGAGCTTGTAGCCTATTTTAGGATCGTATGGGTCAATAACCATGGTTATTGTTTTGTCTTTTATTTTAAAGCACGAGTGTCCGATGTATGTAATTTCCATGGAAGTATATTAACAGAGTGAATCAAGTTTTGGAAGGTGAAAATTAAATGAAAATTAAGATAGCGAAATAAAGTGTTACGAAGCAAAACAACAATCGTATGTGTCAATAAAGTCCCATCTTATAAATCTCAACATTTTTCCAAAAGGGTTTTTCCAATATATGACAGGGATAGACTCTAAAAACTGCTCATAAGTAAAGGGGGTGTCGTCATCTTCCATAATCTCATTATTTACATTAACATTCCCATCTATGTAGTATTTACTATATATTTCTTTCAAAAAAGAATTGTTAGAATCTTTTTTTGTAAATATTTCCGAACCATCTATACCTTTACCTATATACTTAAATGATTCAAAAGAGCTTTTATCTACATAGTAAGTAGAACAATTTACTTCATCGCACGACAACATTGTATAGGTATATGTAACGGTCTCCCCATTAACAAGTTTGATAGAAATAGTTTGTGAGAAATCGTGTTGCCACCAATAATTTTCATCATCAATTTTCCTATCATAAATACTAGGTATATGAACACCTGTTGAATAAAAACCCTCCGATGTGAATATAATGAAAGACTCGTATTCTTTCTCATCGGGATTTCGATAAATATATTCTCCATCTCTCTCATCAACTATCTCGAGCCCATCCCTACTAGTGAATGTTGATTCTAAGTTTGGTAGTGTTGAAAAATTGAACTCATATCCTCCATCACTTTTAAATTGGTACCAACTTGTGTAATCGAGATCAAAAATATAATCAAAATCTACTGCTCTATGAATATCGCTTACATGGTCTTTTAATTCCGATTCGTCATACCAACATGAGGGGTGATAAAATCTATAAGAAAGTATTAAAATATTATCATTCGAATCGTTTGCAAGAACTCTGAAATAGAAACAGTTGTATTCTAAAACAAAGACTTGGTAACCAGAAAGATCAATTTTAAGCCCTGCAGGGTCGTAGAAATATCCCCCAGCGACATCCCCTGTCTTAAAAGTCTTAGTCAGATCACTATCCTGATCATATAAAACCCCATCTGCCATCTGACGGGGGTTAAAAAGATCGAACTCTTTTTTAACTTCCAGAGGATACCCATAAAAACTAACCTCTAAATTCTCAACCGTACCCTTCTCCTCTTTGACCGTATCAGATGTAACCCCTCCTTGAGAATTATTTTCATCTTCAATAATTTCTTTTGGATTTTCTTGCTCATGAATATTCAAATACTGCGTATCATTTTTGTGAAGAAAAAGACTTCTAAGAATTTCTTTACTTTCTAATGACATTTGAATAAAGAGGGAAAAAGAAATAATTATTAAAAATATTATTAGGGAAAGATATACTTTTAGGTTGTTTGATGCGACGTGATTTATCTTATCCTTAAGGGTATTGCATATAGATTTGGGACTAAAATTATCCATGTTACATAAAAATTCTAGCATTATATTAACAAGTTTAGAATATCAACCTTTGTTTGTAGTGAAATATTCCGAATTTATTGATAAAATACTAGTGTTTAAAAACTAACGAGGTGACCTTAGTTCAGCGGCAGAACGCCTCCCTGTGGAGGAGGATGTCACGGGTTCGATTCCCGTAGGTCACCCCAAAGAGAATAAACTTCTTGCAACCCTTCATTGTTATTGTTGTTGAGGGATATAGCCGGTTCTAACTCTGAATACCTATCTTCCAGCTTTTTATAACCCTTCTCTATAGGTATAAACCACTTATGCGCATCAATACTAAGTTTTCCGTCTTCCATAAAATAGTTATAACCTAAATCCGTTGCAACTTCTTTTTTAGTTTCTAAACTACCATTTTGGAATTTATCTAATGCAAAAGTAGCGAAATTAAATACCTCTTTGGTAACTTTTTCAGTGTTTTTCATCCTATTTGACTCTTTCTCAATCTGTGATTCAAGCTCTTCAATATCCTTACGCAAAGATTTTCGTTCGGAAATGTACTCTTGATCGGATATCATCTCCTTGTACCTCATTTTTGTTAGATTTGTTAATTGATTATTAAGGTTGTTAAGAGTCTTATGTAGGACCACTTCCCTATTCTCTGTTATTTCCAGATTGTTTTTTTCTCTATCAATTATCTTAAATGCCCAATTTCTAAATGCTGGGTGGATCTTATATTTCTTAATTTCATTCTCAATTTGTGAATAAATCTTTTCTTCTCTAACATGTTTTTTCTGCGAACATTTTATATCTCTTTTTTTCCTAGTACAGTGATAGTAAACATATCTTTTTTTCTTACCTGTAGATTTAATTATTTTATACTTCTCTTCTGCAGTGTGATGACAACCACACTCAGAACATTTTATTAACCCTGTAAAAGCAAACTTATGTTTTGACGGTCTTGGTTTTTGTTTTTTGCTCAATATGCACTGAACAGTATCAAACTCATCTTTTGTTACTAAAGCGGGGTAACTTCCTTTATAAATCTCACCATCGTAAATAAAAGATCCAGTGTAAAATATGCTGGTAAACATCCTGTATACACCACTATATGAAAGTTTTTTATTCCCCCTTCTTTTATATTGTTTTGTCCTTAAACCCCACTCATTAGTGGCAATTTCTAATATTTGACTGGGTGTGTAGGAGCCTGTAAGCATCAACTCCCACATTTCCCTTACAATATCTTTTCTTTCCGGATCTAACACGACAGTCTTGGATTCTGTGTCATTCATATATCCTATTGGGGCTAAAAACGGAGGTATACCAGCCTCTAATTTACTTTTCAAACCCCTTATTGTACTTTTCCTTAAATCTATTATGAACTGGTTGGATACTCCATTTTCCACACTTAAAAGAAGTGCATTATCTTCAGGTCTGTATTCCTTATCAATAGTTTGGATTGAGAATAATTTTTTATCCTGGAGCAATTGTTGTATTAAACCGCTTTCCTGAGGATTTCTTGACAACCTATTTATCTGCCAACATAAAATACCATTTACCTTACCCTGTGTTATTTCTTCTACCATCGCATTAAATTTTGGTCTTAGATTGGGAGATTTTGCAGACTTGGATTCACTATAAGTTTTAACAATATTTAGGTTCAAACTACTC
>JAHYJU010000025.1 GCA_019428825.1 Patescibacteria group bacterium
TTCTCCACTTCGTTACGAAATTGTCGTCCCAACTAAAGTTAGTTCGTCCCCAAGCAAGATCATAAACAAAAACATGTGCCAATCCTTCGGACTGACACATGCTTTCGTTGGTGACCCTACGGGGAATTTTGCTTCGCAAAGCAATTTCTCCACTTCGTTACGAAATTGTCGTCCCAACTAAAGTTAGTTCGTCCCCAAGCAAGATCATAAACAAAAACATGTGCCAATCCTTCGGACTGACACATGCTTTCGTTGGTGACCCTACGGGGAATCGAACCCCGATTGCCAGGATGAAAACCTGGTGTCCTGACCATTAGACGATAGGGCCTTAGACAAGATACAAAATTACAGTTAATAACAATAGCACATCAATTCAAAAATATTCCACTATTTATCCGCCGAAGCTTCAGCGTAGGCAGACGATAGGGCCAAAAACTTAGATATTTTATCAGTAAAAACTACAATTTAGCAAATTATATCAATTTTTGATAAAATTTACGCTGATATGAACATAATCAGAAGTATATTACTCTATGCTCAGTCTCTTCTTCTAGCCGTATTGCCAACGACCGGATATGTAGAAGGTGTTGTTGGGCAACCCCAATCATTTCTCCCGTCACAAGCACAAAGTAACATAGAAAGGACAATATCCAGTCTTATATATAGAGGAATTTTCAAATACGATATTTACGGTGCCATTGTTCCTGACCTTGCAGACACGTGGAGTATCTCTGAAGATGGCCTGGTTTATACAATAAAATTAAAAGACAACCAGTACTGGAGTAACGGTAAAAAAATCACAGCAGATGATCTAATATATACCTCATACACTTCACCTGACCTGGCTTACATATCCACGGATAAAATTGATGACCTTACAGTAAGATTTACATTACCTAATAAATACGCCCCCTTTCTTAGTCTTCTTGTAGTAGGAATAGTTCCTGTTGACCACGAAGAAAAGGGAAATCCGTTAAATCCGGTTTCAAGCAATGATTTTAGAGTAGCACAAATAGAGAGATCCGGGGAATACATTGATAGAGTAACTCTTGTAACAACTAGTGACGAATATTTAATTAAAAAACTCACTTTTAGATTTTACCCCAACACCGAGGAATTAATGACTGCTGCAAAACTTGGAGAAATAGATGGTTTTGTTTCTGAGAACGCCTGCTGTGGTGACATAGAAAATTTTACGGATTACAGATACCCCGTACAAGGTGTCTACCATTCGTTATATTTTAATTTAAGAAATGAAAAACTTACCGATGTTGAATTAAGAAGAAAAATGGAAAAAGTGGTATCAGTAGAGGATTTAGTAGCTGATAGAGGAATACCAGTCCAGGGACCTATCAGCAGAAGCTTTTTTACCGATAAAAGCTTAGTGTTTGATAATTATGATAAGGATTTTAGAGATGATTTAGAGGGACTTGAAATTGAGATTAAAGTTCCGGATGAGAAGATTCACACTAATCTAGCTGAAACAATAGCTGGAATTTGGAGAGATAAATTAAATTTGAAAGTATCAATTAAAAAGGAAAACCCCGAAACATTTGTATCTGACATTATAGAAACCAGAGATTTCGAAATGATTTTATATGGTCAGGAAATCGGTAGAGATCCCGATAGGTACGTGGTTTGGCATTCTACCCAAAAAGAGGCCCCTAACCTAAATATATCGGGATTTGAGCAGATACGAGCTGACAGAGCCTTGGAGGAGGGTAGGAATGAATTGAATAACGCTGAAAGAGTTAAACACTATAACGAATTTCAAAGAGTAATTGATGAGCAGGTTCCCGCGATTTTTCTATATCACCCATACATTCATCACTATGTTTCAAAATACATCAGCGGAGTAGGTCAAAAATATACTTTTACATACCGGGATAGATTTTTAGATTTTAATAATTGGAAAAAGGTCAGTACAAACTAAGTTTGTCTTTTCTTGTTCCTTAAAAGCTCTAAGTAGGGAAATAAGATTCCTTCATTATTTTTATTCTTGTTGTTGAATTTTAAACACCAGTTGGGATTTAATTTTCCAAAAAATAGGATATCTTCTAATATATCGTATAAAAAATGTATGCTTACTGAAAAGAAAAAAGTAGCAGGGTATATTAATTTTTTTTGAAAAAAGAAATAAGTGAGAAAAATTGACACAACCGGACTTATTAATGTGTGCGAATATAGACCTGTTAAATATTTATGGTTATCTCTTAGAAAATTTTTGATTTCTCTAAAGTGTCTTTCTTTTATGAAAAGTTTAATTATTTGAGAATACTCACTGTCTCTCCCATACGTAAGGAAGTAGATAACGTGATCTATATCAGGAAGAGTATTTCCAAGAAATCCCATTAAGAGAAGTAACAGTAAATTCTCGTTATCGTATTGTTTAGAGACTATTAATGCCGTCATTATACCAAAAAGTACGTGTATTAGTATGTGGTATGTCTGGCTTTTTTGTACAATCTTATTTCTCATATTTAAGGTTTATTAATTAGTTAAAATTTCGTATCCGTTTTTTGTAACTAGGACAGTGTGTTCGAATATACAGAAATTTTTATCGTCTTTCATTTTTGTTTCCCATTCACTTACATTTTCAATATCATCCTTGCCTTCACAAACCAAGGATTCTATACATATTGTCATTCCCTCTTTTATTTTAGGCCCATCATTTTTATCACCGTAACAAGGTATTTCAGGATATTCATGCATTGAGTAACCAATTCCATGCCCTGCGTAATCTTTCAAAACATTAAAACCTTCTTTTTCAACGGTTTTTTGAATCGTATTTGATATTAGACCCAATCTAACTCCATCTTTTACTTTTAATACAGAGTTATGCAAAGCATTTTTGGTAGTCCTAAGAAGTCTAATATTGTTTTTGTTAATATTTCCGACGGGAAAACACCTGGCACTATCTACATGGAGTCCGTTGAAGTTTATAACAGTGTCAATATTTACCATGTCCCCCTCTTTTAGTTTAGTTCCTTTTACGGGAAAACAATGAACAGCTTGCTCATTTATACTAATACACAGACCTGTGGGGAAAGGTGGCAAACTCCCTTCGGAGTAATTTTTACATGAGGGTATAACGTTATAATCCTTACACATTTTAAGAAAAGAATCTTCCAATTCCCAAACATCAATTCCCGACTTTATCATTTTTTCAAGGTCATTTAAAATCGAAGAAAGTATTTTTCCCAAACCCCTCATTATTTCAATTTCCTTTTCATTTTTTATTACTGAGTCCATGAAATCCATTATACCCCAATGTGTCTAAATATTTTTATGATATTATTTTGGTATGAAAGAAATATTTAAAAAAATAAACATAATTTACTTAGTTTTAGTAATCTTACTCTTAGCAGGTGTTGGTTATAGTGTTTACAGATACTACGTTCCATCTAAAAGAACAATAACCGTTACGGGTACGTCTAAGGGAGATTATGCAAATCAAGTATCTACTTATTACTTAACGCTTGAATATCACAATAAGGAAAAAGACAAAGCTGTTGAAGAACTTAACGAAAAATCTAAAGAAGCGGTAGAGAAAATAAAGGAGTTTGGAATTGATTCAAATGATATAAAAACCCAAAATATGAATGTTTATCAAAGAGAAGAGGCATACCTTGATCAAGGTGTGACCAAATATAAGTCTGACGAGTGGTATGCGAGTTATTCTATTGAAGTTACATTGAGAGATCTGAGTAGGTCAATTGAGTTAACAGGACTTCTTACAACAATTGAAAGTGCAAGTATGTGGGGACCAAACTTAAGAATAGATGATAGTGAAACTGACTCGGATGAGCTTTTAATATCTGCTATGGAAGACGCTCGACAAAAAGCTGAAAGAATGGCCAAAAGTATGGGGGGTAGGGTAGGAAAAGTTTTAAAAATAGACGAAGGAATGACATCGGGTGATTATTACGGTTTGATGAGAACTGATGTAGGTTTGGGTAGCGGTGAGGGAGCTCCTATAGAGCCGGGTACCTCCTCTGTTTCTAAATCGGTTACTGTTACTTTTGAATTGAGATAAGATACTAGAATAATACCGAAATTATATTGGGTTATTTATAAAACTAGGTTAACTATTTTATCTTTTACGTAAATAAACTTTTTAATTTCTTTACCCTCTGTTAATTTCAAAACCTTTTCATCCGACAGAGCTTTTTCTTTTACTATTTCTTCCGTGTCACCACAATTTATAACTATCTCAGTTCTTACCTTACCGTTTATTTGCACAGGGATAGTGATAGTCTCTTCCTGAATGAATTTCTCATCAAAACCAGGCCATGGTTGCAGATGCATACTATTTTCTTTTTTCCATTCAGAGAACCCATTGAATTCCTGCCAAAGCTCTTCAGCCACAAAAGGAGCAAAAGGAGAAAATACTTTCAAAAATCCTTCCCAAATATCTTTTCCAATAACCTCTACTTTCTTTAGGTGATTAATGAAAATCATTATTTCGCTAACAGCGGTATTCATTTTTAAGTTTTCTATCATCTCAGAAATATTTTTAACCATCGAGTGATAGGCTTTGAGTGTTGGTTCATCGCTATTTTCATCAGAAACCTTCTCCTGAAGTGAGTAAACATTTTTTATCAGTTTATTAACAGTTTTTATAATATTAGGATTATATGGGTAAGTTTCATCATAAGGACCCATAAAACAAATAGTGGTTCTTAGAGCATCTGCGCCATACTTATCTACTAATTCCATCGGGTCTATTCCATTATCTTTTGATTTGGACATTTTTGATCCATCGGGTGCTAGTAATATACCCCCGTTAATTCTCCAATTATAGGGTTCGGGAGTCGGAACGAGATTCAGATCATGAAAAAACTTATGCCAAAATCTGGAGTATAGAAGGTGAAGTGTTGTGTGTTCAGCTCCGCCAAAATACCTATCAACTGGTAGCCAGTATTTCATTTTTTCTATATCAGCAAACTCATTATCGTTTTTTGGGTCTACGTATCTTATGTAATACCAGCAGGAGCCAGCCCAGTTGGGCATGGTATTTGTTTCTCTTTTGGCCGGTTTACCTTCGTAAGTAATGTTTACCCATTCAGAGTTTCTTTCAAGTGGGCTGGCTCCGTCGTCCGAGGGACTAAAGTCGGGTACATCCGGAAGTTCCAAAGGAAGGTTTTCATTAACTTCTTTTATGTTTTGTGTATTGCACACTGCCTTAAACCCTTCTTCGGTGTGAATCAAGGGTATAGGCTCACCCCAATATCTTTGCCTGGAAAAAACCCAATCTCTAATTTTATAATTTACCGCACTATTACCTTTACCTTGTTTTTCAAGATTTTCTACCACGATCTTTTTAAATTCTTCTGAAGACACTCCTGAATACTCACCACTATTTATCATTACCCCATCACCAGTGAAAAGAACCTCATCCTGTGATTCAGCGTTTTCAGGTTTTATTACTTCAATTATTTCAATCCCGTACTTTTTTGCGAATTGATAGTCTCTTTCATCGTGTGCAGGTACAGCCATAATAAATCCTGTTCCGTAGTCCATTAACACATAGTCTGCTATAAAGATAGGTACTTCTCTTTCCGCAAAAGGTACTTTTGCTTTTATACCCTTGATTTCAACCCCTGTTTTATCTTTTTCTGCCTGTCTTTCAATATCTGACTTGTTTTTTGAAGCTTCAATATAATCATTTACATCTGATTGATTTTCAATTTTATCCCAAACCTTCTTTATAAAAGGGTGCTCGGGCGCAAACACCATAAAAGTTACTCCAAAAATAGTGTCCGGGCGCGTTGTGAAAACTTCTATACTTTCACCGTCGACTTCAAAAGAAATGTTTGCACCCTCGCTTTTTCCAATCCAGTTCCTTTGTGCGGCTTTTATAGATTCGGGAAAATCAACTGTATCCAAGCCTTGAAGTAATTTCTCAGCATACTCAGGTATCTTCAAAACCCATTGTTTCAACATCTTTTTTTCAACCGGCTTTAGACCTCTTTCCGATATTTTATTTCCATCTTTATCAGTAAGAACCTCTTCTTCAGCAAGTACTGTTTTTAATTCTTCACACCACCATATTGGAGTTTCTTTATATTCAGCTAGACCATTTTCAAAAAATTTCAAAAATAGCCATTGTGTCCACTTATAGTAGTTTGGATCACTTGTATCTATTTCCCTTTCCCAATCTATTCCATATCCCATTCTCAAAAAAGATTCTTTAAAATTTACTATGGTATCTTGAGTTATCTTTGCAGGATGGATACCTGTTTTTATGGCGTAGTTCTCAGCAGGAAGTCCAAATGCATCCCATCCCATTGGAAAAAGAACGTTGTAACCTTTCATTCTTAAATATCTTGCATAGACATCAGGTACCGTGTACCTCATTACATGTCCTGCATGAAGAGAGTTACTAGAAGGATAGGGAAATTCCTCAAGTATGTATTTTTTGGGTTTTTCAGAAAAATCCACAGCTTCATAAACATTATCCCGAAGCCATTTTTCTACCCAATTTTCTTCAATTTTTTTATGATTATATTCCCTCATATTTAAAAACACATTGATTTTATCACAACAACAAAATCATCTGAATAATTTTCAAGGTTGCATGTTTGTTATTTTTATAATATATTAACTTGCTATGGCAAAGAAAAAAGGAAACAGATTTTTAATAGGACTTGAATGTACCGAAACAGGTAAGCGTTCTTATGTAACGCAAAAGAATCGTATCAATATGGAAGGAAAGCTTGAAATTAAGAAATACAATCCTTTACTAAGAAAGCACACTGTACACAAGGAAGTTCTGAAATTAAAATAACTTATCCCTTAAAGCAAAGTTCCTAAAAACATGGTAGAATAGATGCCGCGTATTGGGTCTATATGAAAAACATGGAAAAAGGAAAACTTTACATTATCGCTACACCTATAGGAAATCTTTCCGATATAACCCTAAGAGCCTTAGAGACCTTAAAGGGTGTAGATATGATTTTGTCTGAAGACACAAGAGAGACGGATAAAATATTAAGAAAATATGAAATCGAAAAACCCCAGCTTTCGTACCGTGACCAAAACCATGATTACATATTCCCACGTCTTGTAGAATCCCTGGACAATGGCTTGGGTTTAGCTTTAATCTCAGACAGCGGAACTCCCTTAATCTCTGACCCCGGCTTTAAACTTGTAAGAGATTTTATTAAAAGAGGATTTGAGGTAATATCAATTCCCGGCCCCTGTGCAGCTATATCTGCCCTTGTTACATCGGGATTTCCAACAGATAAATTTTCTTTCGTTGGATTTTTACCAAAATCCGGTGGTGAGAGAGCCAAACTTTTAAATAACTATGGAAACCTTGATTCAACTCTAATAATTTATGAATCCCCGTTTAGAGTTGAGAAATTATTAAAAGAAATCAAAGAAAATCTTGGTGAAAGATACGTATGTTTGGCAAACGAGATTACAAAAGTTCATGAAAAAATTCTTAGAGGAAATGTTGAGATTATTTTGGAAGCTGTAAAAGGCAAAAGGTTAAAGGGCGAGTATGTAGTACTTGTTGCAAAGGATGGTTTTTCTATATGAATGAACAAGAATTAATAAAAGAAAAATCACATTTGGAAAATGTGTTGGAGAAAATATCACACGCTAAAGAGGTTTTAAACTCCAGTCTCGATGCTTTGGGAAAGCAAAATATCGAAAGATTAAAGGAACTAAGAGAAGAGGGGGCTAGCTCTTATGGTTTTGGGTCAAATGATTTTGATTTCCTATTGGACCAACTGCATCAAAAAAATCTTGCTCTTAACCTCAAGGGTAAATATCAAACACTTGAAGAATACGAATTTCTTTTAAAAGAACCTTATTTCTCAAGAATAGATTTGCATGACCCTAAAACCGAAAAAACCGAAGAATACTATATTGGAAAATTTTCTTATACTGAAGATAAACCTGTTGTTACTGATTGGAGAAGCAAAGTAGCGTCCGTTTATTATAGATACAGATACCCTCAGAAAGGAGTTAATTATGAAACTCCTTTAGGGCTGGAGAAGCGAGATTTGGAATTAAAAAGAACTTTTGAAATTCAAGATGGAGCATTAATTAAATATTATAATAACGATCTTCAGCTCGATGAATCTTCAATAATCAGTGAGAAAATAGGGAAGAGAACAGGAGGAGTTCTTGAGGATATTGTACAAACTATTCAGGAATCTCAGCTTGATATCATCGAGGCGGATCCAAGGCAGGTTTGTATAGTACAGGGATGCGTTGGTAGCGGAAAAAGTACGGTTGCAATACATAAACTTGCTCACATATTTTTCAATTACCCCACTATAATCCGTCCTGAAAGATGTTTAATGATTACTAAAAGCCAAATATTAGCGGGGTATCTTTCTACCCTTTTTCCAAAATTAGGAATTTTTGATGTGAATTACAAGACCGTGAGAGATATGATATACAACATCCTTTACAGAGAGGAGCTTGGGATTAAAGTTGATCTAGGAAGGGATCAAGATACCGGTTACTACAATTTGTCTAGAATAAAAACACTTCAAAATAGCATAAAAAGAATTCACAAAAATTATGAGAGAAAAATACTTAACATATTTAAAGATCCGGAACTTAAATCTTTTGCCAGTTTTAAATATAGTTATGATGAAACACCCTATGAAAATATCGTTGGGATAATAGAAGATGTCGGCGAGGAGATTATTTCTCAAAAAGAACACTTAAAATTACATCCCGATGGAGTTAACTCTTGGCTCCACAAGGAAAATTTATCCAACTTAAGAAAGATTTTAAGGCAGGCAAATAAGATTAAAAACGAGTTGATTAATGTAACTTTAAAAAAAGTATCAAAAGATATGGGAATAAATACAACCAAGGAATTAAGCTATGTTGAGTCCTTAATATACCTTTACTTATATTTTGAACTTGTCGGATTAAGGAATTTTAGAAAATATGAGTATTGTGTCATTGATGAAGCTCAGGATTTTAGTTTGCTTGAGTATTTAGTACTTAATAAAATGGTTCTAAGAGGTAGATTTGCTTTATTTGGAGATTTAAACCAGTCCCTGGAGACTGATAGTGTAAAAAACTGGGAAGAAATACCTCAGGTTATTGTTGATGCCAAGTCTGCAGTTAGATTCAAATTAGACGAAAATTATAGAAGCACGAAGCAAATAATCAACTTTGCAAACGATATACTAAAACCATATACAAAAAACTACCTTCCTAAATCTATTAATAGGGTAGGTGGGGAGCCTGAGATAAAAGTATTAAATAATAAGAGTGATGTGTTTGAAATATTTTCACAAGATATTTCAACGGAAATTAAGGCAGTTGAAAAAAGTATTGGAATAATAGTTTTTGAAAATTCCGACTTAATAGTTAATGATGTAAAAAATATATTAAATGACATAGAAATTGATGGAAAGAAAGGTAACTATGTTGAATTGGTGCCTTCTGAGAAAATTAGTTATACCCCAAGAGGTGTTTATCTTATGAAGTCAGATGATTGCAAGGGATTGGAGTTTGCAAAAGTATATGTCATCGGACTTAACACAAATAAAATAAAGGATTTTTCCTTTGCTAAAAAAGCTTTTGTTGCAGTTACACGAGCAATGAACGAACTGACGGTTTATGGGGTAAAATAAAGACAATGAAAAAATATTTTTCCATTAGCTATATCAAAGAAAATATTTTAATAATAATCGTTGGAATTATTTCCGGTGTTCTAAGATTTATAAATTTAGGTTATTCGGATTTTCAAGGTGATGAGATAAAAGCACTTTATCTTCCTACTCAGGGAGAAGGTTTTTTCAGTTACATTATGGATCAACGAAAAGGTCCTATTCAGTTTATTATCACGTACATTCTTAAGCTTTTTGATCCCGGTTACAACACATATTTTTTCCTAAGAATTCCCTTTGCGATAGCGGGGTTTTTATCTGTAATTTATTTTTATAAGTTGGTTAAACTTCATTTCAATAAGAAAATCGCTTTTTATTCGTCTTTGTTTTTTGCTACAAACGGATTCTTTATAGCCTTTTCCAGAATAATTCAATACCAATCTTTTGTAATTTTATTCATGATACTTTGTTTATATTTTCTTTCACTTGCAGGAAAATATGACCAATATAAATATAAGGGAATTTTCTGGGGTTTGATATTTTGGTCAATATCCCTTCTTTCTCATTATGATGGTTTTTTTATATTTCCATTTGTAAGTTACCTTATTTTTAAGTGGTTTAAGAATAGTAATCTAGAAAAGGTAAAAAAGATTAAATTGTTCGTAATTTCAGGATTTATGTCCGCTTTATTGGTTTTATCTTTTTACATCCCATTTCTGCTATCACTGTCTGGATCAACTTTAGAATATTGGAGTGGTAGGATATCCGGAGATGTATCCGGGAAGATATCTAGCTCGAGGTATTTATTTACCGTCTACCAACCAATTTATTCAATCCATATTTATGTTGCACTTTTTACTTTAGGTGTAGCTTTTATTCTTTCGGGTCTTTTATCTGAAAAAATTTTAAAAATAAAAAAATTACCCCAATTTATTAGAGACTTTTTTACTCATACTACTGAAATTATGGAAATTATTAAAAAGGATAAAATTAAAATTTTGGCTTTATTTTTATGGTTTGGTATCACTTATGCGTTTTTTGAATTTTTTGTCTATATTTCAGGCACACATATATACACATACCTGGTTTCTGCATTTATATTTTTAGCTTTTGGTTTAGTTACATTGGAAAGTATTGTTTTTAAAATATTTGAATTGCAGCTTGTAAAGATATTCAACTTTCTTGGCGTTTTGGTTTTATTTCTATTTTTAGCGTCTCAAAGTTACGCAGTTTTTGTTGATAATTACCGAGAATATCCTTGGGAAGAAGAAGATTTTCTTGTTTGGAGATTTCCAAAGCCAAACCCTATGTTCCATGTCAGCTCTTTTGGCTTTCCTTATTATAGAAATTGGCGGGGAATTAGGGATTTTATAAACTCACATCCTGAAATTTATTCTTACAACACTAACGAAAAGAATTCTATATCCAGATACTATGTGAGGTTGGAAAAAGATACTGATAAATCAGGTTTTTATATACACATAAAAGATCCTCAGAGTTTTACCGGGGATATTCCTCATGAAAAAGGCCAATATTGGTCAAGTAAGTATAGTCCTGTATTTACTCTAACAAGGTATGGGAGAGCTATGGTGAACTTGTATATTATGGAGCAGGGCTCTCTCGAAGAAATTATCGAAAAAGGATTTTAGGTAAATATTCTATGCCAAAATATTATATACAGGTTCGATAAAACAACAAATGATGTGATTAGGACAGCAGCAGCTGATAAATCTTTAATTATTTTTACACCGTTATCATGATGTTTTATTAGTTGATCCATTATCTCCTCTATTGCCGTGTTTATAATTTCTACTGTAAGTAAAAGACCTAGTGAATTGGCCAGTTGCAACCACTCTGTTCTTGTAATGGCGTATATTTTGCCTAAAATTACCGAAAGTGTTACTATAAGTATCTGAATGCGGAAGTTAGGTTCAGATAATATAGCATGAAAAAGCCCTTCAAAGGCGTATTTGAAGCTTTTAAACTGCCTGATAGGGTCGTTCGGTTTAAACAATTTCAATAATTTTTTCATGTTAAAATGATATCACAATTATGAAGAAAGATAGTTTGTTTAAAAAAATTAGAAGACCGCTTTTTTTTGCCCTAATTATTGGGGGTGTAATTTTTTACTTTAATAGAAAATCTTCAATAACTGTTCAGGTTAGGAAAATCGATGTTCAGGATAGAAAAATTCAAAAAACTGTCTCTGCCTCAGGAGTTGTAAACTCATCTGATTATGCGGACCTTTCTTTCTCTGCAAACGGAAATATCATTCGAATTAATGTCAGTGAGAATGAAAAGGTAACAAAGGGGCAATTATTAGCGTACATTGACCCTTCCGTGCAAAGTCAAACAGCTCAATCCTATAAAGACGCCAGAGATATTAGATTAAGACAAAAGGAACTTTTTGAAAAAGAGAAAAAAGCCAATCAACGCTTATTGGGTGGTGAGAAATCTTACGATATAAAACTTAGAGAGTATGAGGAGATGGTAAGTCAAGCTGAGGCTTCTTATCAAGCCCAGCTTTCATTGTTATCTAATTATTATATTTATGCACCTTTTGACGGTACAGTAATCACCACTTATAAAAAGGTTGGAGAAGTGGCAACCATGGGAAGTCCTGTTTTAAGAGTTGCGGACCTCGATAGCGTAATTTTTGAGATTATTATTGATCAGGAAGATTATTCTAATGTTTTTGTTGGTCAGGAAGTTGAGATAGATCTTGATGCTTATGAAGATGATGTTTTTAAAGGTTCTGTTCAAACTATACCTTTATATTTTGATCCTGTTGATGGTGGATTCAAAGTGAAGGTTAAGTTTGAAAGTAACGGGCAGGTTATCAAAATGGGTATGACAGGTGACGCATATATGATTATTGAAAGCACCGAGAGTGAAGTACAGTCCCTGATTTTTAATGAAATTTCTTACGATGAGTCAGATAACCCTTTTGTTTGGACACTTGAAGAAGGTAAAGTTAAAAAACTCCCCGTCGAGTTAGGATTGCAGGGAGATATTTACTCGGAAATTAAAACAGATTTAAGTGGTGCGACAGTTGTTGTTCCTGCGAGAGACGGTATTGATATTAAAGAAGGTTTTACGGCCAAAGTTATTAATTAATATGATCCCCGTTTTAGAAGCAAAAAATCTTTGTAAAAATTATGATATAGGTGGTGTTAGTATAAAGGCAGTTTGTAATGTTAACCTAATTATCAATAAGGGTGATTTTGTTGCAATAACAGGTAAATCCGGTTCCGGAAAATCAACTTTGATGCATATGTTAGGTCTTTTAGATACTCCTAGCAACGGTGAGCTAATTTTGAACGGAAAAAATACAAAAGGAATGAATGAGAAAGAATTGGCACAAGTTAGAAATAAGGAGATAGGGTTTGTTTTTCAATCTTTTAATCTTTTACAAAGAACCACAGTATTAGAAAACGTAATGCTCCCATTGATATATAGTACTATACCTAATGAAGAACATGAAAAAATTGCATTGAATGTTATTAAGCAGGTCGGTTTAGACCACAGACTTAAAAATAAATCTAATGAACTTTCGGGTGGGGAGAGACAAAGAGTTGCCATTGCCCGGGCTTTAGTTAACAGCCCGTCCTTGATACTTGCAGACGAACCTACCGGAAACCTGGATTCCAAGACAGGCGATGAGATAGAAAAAATGCTTGTGGAGTTAAACAAGAAGGGAATCACTATTATTTTGGTAACTCATGATAATGATTTAGCCCAGATTACAAAAAAGCAAATAGTTTTACGCGATGGGGAGATAGTAGATGGATATTAAAGAAACACTAAGCACTTCATTAAAATCTCTTTCTCTAAATAAAGTCAGGTCTTTTCTAACTATGCTGGGAGTTGTTATCGGAGTTTTTGCTGTTATATCTTTGGTGTCTTTGGTTGAGGGTGTGCAGAATTATGTTGAAGAACAGTTTGAAGATTTGGGATCAAATCTTATATTTGTGGCAAGTGGTAACGTAGGTTATCAGGGGGGAAGACCGGGTCAAAATCTATCATCCAGTAACTTAAAAGAGAAACATATTGATTTAATTGAGTCTGAGGCGGAGGATTATATCGAGTATGTTACTCCTACGATACAAACTTTAAAAACGGTAAAGTATAAAACAAACAATTATTACTCCGCGGTTATCGGTGTTAGTTACAATGCAGATAAAATATTTGCAATATACCCTAAGGAAGGGAGGTTTTTTAACAGGTTAGAGCAGAATAACAGTTCCAAAGTAGTTATTATTGGAAATGTTTTATATTCCAAATTATTCGGAAATGAAAATCCAATAAAAAAGAGTGTCAAGATAGACGGTCATTCATATGAAGTAATTGGATTTCTTGAAAAAAAGAATCCGGACTATGATGAGTCGTTAATTATCCCATACACAACTCTCAGAGATGATTTTGAAGGTACCACAATAATATCTATTGTCTCTAAGGCCAGAGCTAAAGTTTCTTTGGATGAGGCATCTGAAAGAGTTCGGCTAGCTCTTTATAAGGATTTAAATGATGATGAGTTTACAGTACTTACTCAGGATGACATTTTAGATTCCATTGATAGCATTCTGGGTATATTAACCATAGCTCTTGCTGCCATAGCTGGAATTTCCTTATTAGTTGGGGGGATAGGTATTATGAATATTATGCTAGTTTCTGTTACGGAGAGAACCAAGGAGATCGGGTTGAGAAAAGCCCTTGGGGCTACGTCTCGAGATATTAAAAGGCAGTTTATGATAGAAGCTGTTCTTATCAGTGCCTCGGGAGGGTTGGTAGGTTTATTCTTGGGGTGGTTAACTACCGTGTTAATAAGAGACTTGATAAACGCGTCAGTCCCCTTTTGGGCAATACCTTTATCACTGGGATTTTCTATAGTAGTTGGTGTTGTGTTTGGCACGTATCCTGCTGCTAAGGCAAGTGAAAAAGATCCTATAGAAGCTCTAAGATACGAGTAAAATATCTAATAGACTAATTCTCAATTTTTATCACTCTAAGTTCGAATGACATCCCGTCTTCTAAATCTATTGAGTCAATATAGTTCGTAATATCTTCCTCATCTAGTATAACTGCCCACTTGTATCCGGACTGCGGTAACTTCTCATAGACTGATAACATTTCTGTGCCATAGGTATACCTATCAATTTCAAATATTAAGTTATCTTTTGATCTTAATTCATAAAGAAAATCGTAAACAGAATCTAAGTTGGTCATACGTTTTTTATACTCAGTGATTCTATTTCCGTTGTAGTATTTTAGAGTAACATTGGTTTGATATTCTTTTTCAACTTCTTTAACTTCTTTTTCTATGTACACGTCTAATGCCTCTCTTCTAAGTACGTTTCTAATATATATTGTTAAAAGACCTGCAATCATTAAGTATCCAATTATTAAGTATATTTTCT
>JAHYJU010000026.1 GCA_019428825.1 Patescibacteria group bacterium
GGAAATGTTAAACCGTGTGCATTAGCCTTATTTCCGTAATGATTTTTAATTAAACCAATACCTTGTAATATGTTTCCCCATTGATCACTTCCGCCTACCTGAAGTCTACAACCGTACTTATCATATAGATATAGGTAATCCCAAGATTGCATTGTAGAATACAAAAACTCAAGAAGTGAAAGAGATTCTCCTTCTACAAGTCTTTTTTCAAAGGTATCCATTTTCACAAGCTCATTTACTGAAAAGTAACGAGCCACATCCATTAGATAATCATCAAGAAATTTTGCTTTTTCAAGCCATTCTGCATTATCCAGCATTATAGATTTTGACGGATCATCAAAGTCTAGCATGGACATATCCTGTACCTGTTTTTTAATTCCCGCTGAATTAAATTCGACTTTTTCTTTTGTAAGTAAGTTTCTGGATTTGTTTTTGCCTGTAGGATCGCCCACTCTACCTGTCCCACTGCCGAGAATGAATATAACTTTATTTCCAGCTTCCTGAATATGATGTAAAGCCATCAAGCTCATAAAACTTCCGAGATGGAGGCTGTCAGCAGTAGGATCAAAACCTTCGTACACCGTAGTTCCTTCATTCAATAGTTTGGATACCGATTCTTCATCTGTTACTTGGGGTTTGTATTGACTGTTTTCTGTAATAGTTGCAATAAATCCTCTCTCTTTTAGTGTATTGTATATGTTGCTCATGATATTTACTCCTTGTATATTTATACCATATTTGATTGACAACGTGCTATTCTATTCTCCTTACAAGGAATTTAACACTAAGTCCTATAGTTGTCAATACCTATTACCTTGTAGACAACAAAAGAAAATAACAAATAAACCAAATCCATTTTTAAAGAGATATTGGATGAATTTATTATTTTTATGCTTAATCATGAAGTAACGTATTTGACAACATCAGTATTTTTATCTAAAATGCTAACAAAGTACTAACTTTAGGTAATTATGAAAAAGAAAGCAAAAATAAAGGCAATAGCATTAAAAAATTCAAAGAAAAAACAGGTTATTAAATCTCTTGAGTGTTACGGGTGCTAATCTGAGATAATAATCGTGAAAAGAACCTTAATTGGAATAAATCCATGTATCTCACTGAATAACGGTAAGTATTTGTTACTTGATTTACTAAATCAGGAAATAAACCTCTTAGATGAGAACGAATTAAAGAAATTCAAAAAAATTCCCGATTTTAAAAATAAAAAAAACAACACGGGTAAAATTATTTTATCAACCACCTATAATTGCAATTTAAACTGTAAATATTGCTATGTCAGGGGTGGGGATTTACCAGTTAAAATGCTTGAGTACAAATCAGCTATTAAAGCTATTGATTTTTTACTATCCAAAAATCTAGATGAATTGACTATTCAATTTTTTGGTGGAGAGCCGACCCTAAATATAGAGTGTATTCAAAAGGTTGTAGAATATTTAAAAAAACATAAACATAAAACAAAAATTAACTACGAGTTATCAACTAACGGGCTTATAAATGACAAATTGGCGAAATACTTTGTTAAGAATAAATTTCTTTTTATCATATCTCTAGACGGTCCAAAAGAAATACATAATTATCACAGGCCAGCCAGAAGTAAAAGCATCGATTCCTTTAAAAAAACTTTGAGTACCATACGATTAATTCTAAAAAATAACGGTGCTTTAAAAATAAGAACAACAGTTACATCGCATTCTGTAAATCAAATGTCGGATATTGTAAAATGTTTCTCAACTTTAGGAATAGAATTAATACACTTTGAAGTTTTCGTTCCTTTAGGGAGGGGTGAAGACCGCGCTGACTTTAAACCAAATAAGGAAGACTATGTAAAAAATTTTATTAAAGCCTACCTTGTTGCAAAAGATCTAAATATTCAAATAACACAATTTGGTCTTTTTGATCTATTTTCTCCTTCAAAGTACACCTGTGCATCAACTCACAAATATAAATTTGTAATAATGCCTGATGGTGAAATACTTTATTGCTTAGGTGCGCAAGAGGAATTTGGTGATTTTATCAATGAATTTAAATTAGGATACTGTACAGAAGAAAAGTTATATATTGATCAAAAAAAGGCTGAATCACTTCCAACTAAATACAACGTTGATTTAATAGAAAAATGCGACGATTGTTTCATAAAATATATATGTAAAGGAGTATGTCCTGCTCTTAATGCAGTTTCTAATGGAGAGTGGGACATCCCAGATGAATACTCATGTTATATACGGCAAGAAATAATAGAAGATCTAATTATCGATATCGGCAAGACTAGTTTTGGCGAAAACATCTGAGTTTAAATAAATTTATCTTAAATAACCTTAATATCATCAAGGTTTTTGTTGTTACACAGTAAATCCTGAAGTTTAGAAATTCCTTTAGGATAACTGATACCCTCACACACTACTCTTAAATAGTAGCTTTTTAAATTATCCTTTTCATATATAATTTTTATAATATTTCCACCGTTTTTACGAATACAATCGGTTATGAAATTCAGTATTCCAGGTTTGTCTTTACCTCTTACTAAGATTGTCGTCAAACCTAATTTGGTTTTTGTAACACCGTAGTAATTAAGTACATTATCGAGTTTTTCCAAGTTTAGATATCCTTTAGATACTCTGTAATATATCTCTTCTATACCACCACAACCTAAAGAATAAGATATATCTTCGACATTACTCGTCAAATCATTTAAATCCATAATTCCTCTAGGTGATAAGTGATTTTCCAGAATATCTCTCCCCTGTTTAATAAATCCTTTTCTACGTGTTTCGATAATTTTGTTTCTAATCAGATTCTTAGTTATCGGAAGACTTGTATTTAAAAGGGCTTCGTCTTGATCGATTGTTCTCTTACCGGTAATAATCTTAATAATGTCTGCATTGTTGATTTTGGATTCTAGCGGCTGTATTTCTTCGTTAATTACCGAGCTAGTTGAATTATCTCCTAATCTTTTGTTAACAGCGTATGCGAAGTCAATAGCTCGAGCTCCTTCAGGAAGAAAGACAAGATCTGATTCCGGGGTAAAAACTAAAATTAAATTGTAGGATGTATAGTTATTACCTTGTCGCAAATTATTAATGTATCCCCAATTATTAAAATTCTCCATATCTTCAGTGACTATGGCTATTTCTACAGATCCGTACTCAGTGTTAAGTGTAGTTTGTAATGCTTCGTAACCATTTGTTCTTCTATTTTCTCCTATAAATTCATCGTATCTAGAGTAATCTATAAGACTCCCCATTTCTTTATGTATAGCGTGTAAGGTTATGTAACAATCTTTTTCTGATTTCACTATTACTCGGTAACTTATAACGTCGTTAATTTCTGCGTAGCTGTCGTTAGAAAATTTTTCACCAAATGAGTTATTTTTTAACTTTTGAAATACATGAAAGTAACCACTTTTCTTAATGTCTATTTTTGCATCAATTTTATTATTATTTAATGTTTGTTTTAATATATTGGATATAGCGCCTATCTCTTCCTCAGACAATCTACTATCTCTGTCGATAGAAGATTTAACCTGAGAATACCTATCAAAATTAAGGTATTTAAAAGAGGTATCCTCTATTTCTGTCTTTATAATCCACAACCCTAAAGATTCTGCAAGTTTCGCATACACCTCAAGACTTTCCTTTGCCTTATTTTGCCTTTTTATTCCTGGCATATATTGAAGAGTATTTAAATTATGATATCTATCCGCAATTTTAAGTACAGCAACTCTAGGATTGATAACCGAGTCTCTAATGATTTTTCTAAGAGTCTCTAGATCCTTATTGTTGATATTATCGATATCCAACTCTGTAACACTCTCAACTAAATATGCAACACCTTCACCAAATAAACCTAAAAGATCATTTACAGTACTGGAAGAATCTTCAAGTACATCATGTAAAATTGCGGATATAAGAAGATCTTCATTTTTAACACCCCAATTCAGCAATAATTTATACACTTCCAGACAATGCTGAACATATGGTTCACCGGATTTTCTGTATTGGTTTTTATGTACTTTAAATGCAAATTTAAATGCCGAAACGATTCGTTCATTTTTCGTTCCTAGTTCAGAAAGAAACTGTTTTAATGAATAGTCTTTTTCCATTATCGTATATCTTATAATTAAATAGCGTGTATATCAATAAATACGTGCTTATATACTCAGAGAGAATATCAAAAGATTTTAAAGATTTGTAATTCATTTTCCTAATCAACTAACTTCAGAGGTGGTAATCTCTGGATTAGTATCTGTCATATTTGCATCTTCAACAGTTTGTAAATCTTGATTTTTCTCAATAATCCTATTAAGAAATAGAAAATTGAAATATTTATAATTAGAAGATTTCACCTATACCTAAAGAACCAAGCGAGATTTCCTGGTGGAGTATTATGAACGATGTTGCGAACTTTATTATGATTCCTCAACCCAGTTTTTAATTCTCTCTTGTTCTTTTTGAAAGTCTGTGTCGTACCTAACATAATCAAAATACTCTGTATATAACATCTCTTTTACATCATTAAAATTAACCTCGTAAATGCTTTTATTCTCTTTTAGGTATTGCTGAACTTGTTCATCGTCATCATCTCTTGATTTTAAAGCCTCCATATTACCGAAAATGTTTATTATTACGTCTTGTGACTCAAAAAATGGAACGATCTTGTAGTTAATTTTCTCATTACCAGAATCAATATGTGCAATAGAGAACGTTTTCTTTTTCTCAACCTTCACCCTAATATTGTCAAATATATTATTTGTTGTATCTACCCAGTAGAACTCTGTGTCAATATTGACTATGTTAACAGAGTGTCCTGACGGTCTTGCATAACTAACTTCAAATTCTTTATTAGCTAGAATCGTATTAGCTAACATTGCATTACCAGCACAAGTTAATTTTTTTGTTTTCATTATCCCAACTGGAAAGAAACCTAAATGATTTGATTCAACCGTTGAAAAATTTACTACTAAATCTTCTAAAAAATCGATTCCTTCTGTGTATGGTATTCTTAGTTCAAGTATTTTCAGAATCTCATCATTTCTAAAAATTAGAGATTCGTAGAGGAATGTTTTTAGGGAATTATTGTTTGAATCTAGTTCTTTTCCAACAACACATTTTAACCAAATGTTTTTGAATTTTTCTATTTGTTCTGGATTCATACATTAATTTTAACTTATTTGTGAAAAAGTTCGACTTTCCCACCTACTATTTAAATTGTGCAATTGTTTTTAGTTGTTGTTATAGGAAATAAAATTTGGTGGACTATCTGGGAGGTTGTTGGGAACTTTTATCCCAACCCTAGTTAGGATTAATAGTTTCTACTATCTTTATAATAGTTTCATACGTGATTTTATCATCGGCATTAAGCTCAATGCCTATTTTACTCCAAATACTGTTATTTCCAGTTTCATTGACATTAATACCCCCATCTGGAGATGTACTGTAATTATTCATCATACTGTATTCCGGCCCCGGAGGAGCAATTTTTACAGGAATAACATATTGTGTGCCATTAATAGTAACTTCTGCATTATCAATTGCACATTCAGAACAAAATCCACCAAGCCCGCTAGTTGGACCCTGTAAAATCAAACCCTCTAGAGGCTTATCGATAGGTCTAACTCTAACCTCGGGAGATTTAAAAGTACCGGCACATTCCTCAGAATTTTTCAAGTAATCAGTAATATAAGAACATTCAAAATCAAAAGCTCCTTTTTGTGCGTAACCTGTAATAACCTCCCAGTCGGGAGGGTACTGAAAACTAATATCAAAATCACTTCCACTATAGGTTTTCCAACCGGAATTTACATTTGTATATGGCTGTTTAAAACTTTCCTGTAGTGATTGTTCAAAATTATAGTAATCAACTTCCAATGTATCTGCATTCACTCTAATTACACCAGAAGGATCTTCTGTAGGGATACCTTGATATAACCAATAAAAGTGTTCTGTCCAATGCATAGGGACCAACCTTTGGGACGAATTTAAATCTTGAAATTCTTTCACTAATTCTCCGTTATTTTTGATTAATGTAAATGTCTCGTCTCCTGCAGATTCACCGTAGTTTATTATAGCAACATACTGATCGTCATCTGAAACTTCGTATTCGAATCCAAACCAATTAACTAAAGAATAAATTACATTTCTACTTTCTGAAAAATCAGTTCGGACTAAATCATATCTAAAAGAATTAGAATCGGATGAATCAACTACGTTTTTATCAATAAAATATGTAGGTTTAGAAATATCTGTAACTAGACTTTCCTTTAGATTTTCATCAAGACAGTCCAAAAAACTATTTTGAACTTTTTGATACTTCGTACCAAAATAAAATCCAATAAAAGGCAATGCAATAAATAAAAATAAAGCGAATAATTTTGAGGTTTTTGTTACTGTACGAAATTTTTCTGGTATAACCATACTTATTTATTATATAACTAATCTGGTTAAAACAACAATCCCAAGGGTCTAGTGGACTATCTGGGAGGTTGTTGGAAACTGTTTTTATTTACCCAACACACACGCATTTTGGGAAAGGAAACCAGTAATTTTTTAGATTCCAAAGGCAACTTCCAAATGACATACAGTAACCTAACACGTGTAACCAGACAAAAATGTAAAGTAAAATACCGATTAATAAAATTTTGAAAAACTTTTTCATAAGTAAATTATATCAATTTAGTGTGTTTATTGTTTTAGAAACAATCCCAAGGGTCTGGTGTACTATCTGGGAGGTTGTTGGGAATTTTCATATCGTTAGAATATAAATCTTGGTTCGGGGATAATTGGACTTCCAATTAAATACAAAAATATCTGTAGTATGGAAACTTTAGCATAAATATGCCCCATTGATAATATTAAAATGGTATAGGAAACCATAAATAATATTATCTCAGAGAAAATGATAGATGTGATTAGTTTTAAGAATATAATTTTAATCTTATTCATCATTTTGCTATAGACGATTTTTATTATATAAAATTGAACAATAATATAAAAAAGAAATGATACTGGAGATAATAAGCTAACTAAAGTATTGGGGCTATTCATAATGTATTAATTATACCAGTTCGTCTTTACCACCTACTATCTAAAACTAGCACTCGTTTTACACTATTTTTATAAGGTAAAAAATTTGGTGGGGAGGGTGGGAGTAAGAGCTTGCTCGTCACTTCGTTCCTGCGCTTCCTCATATAATTTACTTCGTAAATTTAAAGAACCTGCTCGTCTAACGCTCATAAATTCGCTACTCGCGGATCACTCAAATCTTCCCATAAGAAAATCTCGCCTGTACCTAAAGGCACACGCGAGATTTCCTGGTGGACTATCTGGGAGGTTGTTGGGAATTTTTATCACTTCATTTAACTATAATAGTGCTAACAAGTTTATCAATCTCTGATTGGGTTAAGGTTGGGGATCCGATAGTTATTGAATAGAGGTTTCCGGAATCATCAAAAAAATCAATTACAGATATGGTACTTTTAGTAGAAAGTGTGTTGTATTGATAGAATGATAGATTTTTATTAGAATAAATTAAAATTTTACTACAATCAGGTAATGAAGCAACTTTTGTTACTAATAAGATATAATTTAAAGCCAATTCATCTATTGATTTAGACAAGGAAAAATCTTCAGCTGATAGTTTAACCATGTAGTCATAAATATCTTTATTACTTCTAATCCCTCTTTTTTCAAGCGCTGATGTTATTATTTCTTGTTTCCCAGATTTTACACTTTCAGTTATAACTGCATCGTAGTAATTTATATTGGAAGGGTTTCCATTGATAATTATAAACTTATCATCCTCAAAAGTGATTGATAGGGTTTCATTAGTTTCGGAAACATATGTATCAACCCAATCCGTGCTAACTGATATTTTTTTATGATTATAGGTTTTTAAATAGTCAGAATTATAGGAAACATTTACATTATGATTTGTAATAGGAGCTTTATGAACATTATTTTCAGAGGAGGACATAATTGACTTACTACGATTTATTAGAAGTATTTTTGAAAACAAGCTGATTCCAAAAATAATTATCACGACAACAACCAATAATATTATAAAAACTTTTAGAATTTTTTTCATGATCAAATTATACCAGTTAGACTTTCCCACTTACTATAGAAAAATTACACCTATTTTTGGCTTTTGTTATAGGATAAAAAATTTGGTGGGGAGGGTGGGAGTCGAACCCACATCGCCGGTTTTTCAGACCGGTGCCGTGACCACCTTGGCTACCGCCCCATAAGTAGATATATTATGTTTTCAAAAATAACTTGGAGGCCTGGGCGGGAATCGAACCCGCGATAAGGGTTTTGCAGACCCTTGCCTTACCACTTGGCGACCAGGCCACACTGCATATTTGCATCATAATTATACCTTATAAGCCTGGTTTTCAAATTAAACAATTTGGAGCGACGGACCGGATTCGAACCGGCGACCTTCTCCTTGGAAGGGAGACATTCTACCACTGAACTACCGTCGCATAAATTAGCATTGTAAAAATTTTGGAGCGACGGACCGGATTCGAACCGGCGACCTTCTCCTTGGCAAGGAGACATTCTACCACTGAACTACCGTCGCATAAAAATCTTTACTATTATAAACAATCAAATGAGAACTTACCAGCTTCCTCCCCCGCCACCACCACCCCCACCACCCGATGAACCACCTGAAAATCCGGATGAAAAACCCGAAGAACTTCTTGTTGGGGACATTGAGGCGCTATGAGCAGATTTCATAGAACCTCCGATATTGTGAGTCATATTTCCAATAAAAACACTGTTTGCGAAGTTATTGCCTTCATACCAGTCCGGTTTTATCATTGAAATTTCTTTAAATCTCTCGGCCCATATTTTTTCAACACCAAATGCTGCTGCGTAAGGAAGTAACTTTTCGAAAAACATTTGATTCTTTGATTGAAAATTTAACTGCTCATCTTGGGACTTTAAAAAATTCAAAAGAGATTTTGCCTCAGAATATTTTTCAATTCCTTTTAAAGTCATTTTTGCCGTCTTTCTCCTGGCGATAAAGCTTACTATGGCTAAAAATGGATTTAAGGTCGTTAATCCTAAACCAAACAACGCCATATTTTTAGAGTAAATTTCAGAAGGTTTGTTTTCAAACATACCTTTTTCTACTATTTCGTCTTCAACATACTTATTAAATTTTGAGATTTTTCCAAACAATGTTTTTGATTTCTTCAAATCTGAATCTTTTACTTCATCATTCACATCTATAGGTGTTCCTTTTATTTCATTTTCAAGATTAATAAGTTGGGGAATTTTGATAATACTGTTAAATTTTTCCAAGCTAGGTAATTTTTGATCCAAATTTTTCAACGCAGCCTCATCAAGATTTTTAAGATCAACACCTTCTTTAAAAATTGCGCTCATAACCTGTTGTTCAAAATTTTTAAGTTCAGAAGAATCGATTTCTTTCAGTCTTATAAAAGAAAAGTGTTTTTTTCCATCTTCTCTTATCTTGAGAAAACCTCTTTGAGCCAAATCTATTATAGTTGCAGTAAGCTCTTTATGATCTATAACTTTATCAACTATAAAACCGGTCTCTGCGGGTGTAAAAACGCTCTTATTAGAATACTGAGGGGGTTCGAACCATGCAGATACAATCCTTTCATTATTTTTTACAAATTTACTCTCTCTAATTGTTTTTATTAAAATTCTAATCGGCAAAAGAAGATACCAGACGACCGCAAATAGAGCAAGAATTACGAGAATAACGTATGTAAATATGCCCGGTTTGTCTTCTTTGGGTTCTAAAACTTCAACAATTCCTTTAGGAAAAGAAACTGCTACAGTAATATTTTCACCAGGATTTAAAACTCTACTTGATTCTACAGTTATCTGTCCATTCAATTTTTCTACAGTACAAGATTGCGAAGTACTTCCTAAAGCACCCTCGTAACAAACAGCTTTTAAAAGATCTTCATTCACATTTTCGGGTAACGTTATTGAAGCTCTATAATTTTCTATAGGCACATCCCACTCAAATCCAACCAAATTCCAATAAAATTCATCATGATCAGAAAAATAAGTAACAGCGCCTGAGAGAATGTATCTAATTACATAAGTATTTTGACCCGTCACAAATTTGTTTGCATCTCCGATTTTGAGTTCGACGAATCTTCCAACTCTTGATTTTGAAAAATTGTAAGAAAATTCCTCATCATCTGTAATACTAAGGACATCAATATCAACAATAAAAGTTTTCCCATCCTGATTGGTGTTTTTATAATCTAATTTTCTAAAAAACCCATGTCTTTGTAAACTACCAAAATCATAATTAACTATTTCCTCTACAGTTACTGTGCCGTCTTCATTTATTTTTATATTAGACTCAAAATTTTGTATTTTTTCTGCCAGTGCTTTTGAATACGGTAGCAAAAAAAAGAAAGTTGCGAATAAAATTAAGGCTAGATTTCTCTTGTTATTTATTTTCATATGAAAAAGTTAATTGTAGTAGAAAACCTACTCTGGTGGGCGAGACAGGACTTGAACCTGCACGGGTTTTACCCCACAACGACCTCAACGTTGCGCGTATACCAATTCCGCCACCCGCCCACGAACAATTGAATTATACTACATATTCTTATTTTAACTTTTCAAATTATTTTTTGGTGCCGGAGACAGGACTCGAACCTGCAAGCTTTTAGGCACAGCCTTCTGAAGACTGCGTGTATACCAATTCCACCACTCCGGCATTTTATCTACTATATTATACAGAATATATTTAAATGATATCTTTTCACATAAAAGAAAAAGCTCGGAAAGATTTTGTTTTCCAAGCTTTTAACGTACTCAATTACCATTCTTCTTATTATTGCGAATATTTTTATCCGGAATCCGGCGTCTTGCTTGATGGATATCACTATTATTTTCAGGCCACTTATTATTTTGCTTTCCAATAATTTTCGTGCTTTGATCTTTAGGTCGACGACAAGGATTATCAGAACCGGACATTTTTCTCCCTTTCTCTAATATTTTGGTGGACTTTTTCTACATCTTACTATTACTTAACAAAATTTAAAAGGTCTTTGGGTTGATTTACTATATAATCAGGGTTATAAGAAGATAAAATAGACTCAAAATTATATCCCCATGTAACAGAGGCAACTTTTATCCCAGCGTCTTTAGCTGCCTTTACATCCCGAACTTCATCACCGACATATATAGTACTTTCTCTATCTAATTTATATTTTCTTACAGCTTTTAAAATTATTTCATCTTTACGGAAATAATCTATTGAGCTATAAATAAAATCAAATATCTCAAGGTCGTTATTCTTTAAAAACTTTCTAACGTTCTTTTTTGAGTTGGATGTCGCTATACCTAATTTAATTCCTCTACTCTTCAATTCTTTTAAAACCTCCGGAAGTCCTTCAAAAGTTTCTGACTCGTCAATATGATTAATTAATTTTCTTTGATACCTATATGCAAAATACAGTAATTTAATTTTGGGTATCTGAACTTCTTTAAAAAATTTCATAGAGTCCGTGGATCGAAATTTCTCAATATCAATTTTTTCATCATTTAAAAGCTTTAGTTTTCTATTTATTTCTAAGGCAGAGTTAATTGTAAATGCTAGGGTATCCGCTACTGTGCCATCAAAATCAAATATTAAGTTTTTAGATTCCTTTATATCCACTTTATTAATAAAAACACATTTTTATCTACAAGTGAATACGCTGCTCTGTAATGGTATTATCTAGATGTGAAACCTAATATACCTCAATCTAATAATTTGGAACTATCTTCCTTACCGAATACTGTGAAGGATGAGCAGGTGAATAAGGCATTCCAAAAAATGATTGAAAACGATGGGCTTGATAAAATCTCGAAACATATATTGGGGCAAAGAAAGATATATGCGAGTAGGAAAGAGTCACTCACTGCAGATGATGAGAAAAAAATAGTGAGAGGTTTTGTTTTTGAATATATTGCTTTGGAATTTCTTTCTGAAAAAGGTGAACCACCTAATAAAGAGCTTAGTGATTTACTTCTAAACATTTCGAGAGATCCAATACCATTTTTAGATCGTGCCTATTACCAGTTAAGTAAGGATGTTAAAGATGAGACTAATTTCGATAAAAAACACAAAATGGAGGATAAAATTAATGAAATTATTAAATTAAAGGACACCATAAAAAAACATCCATTTAATAACGACTCGATAGCTATTAGAACAATTAAAAAAGAAGACGGAAGTACAGAGGCTTTTGTTACAGGAACTTACGAAATGAAGAATTACCATATCCAAGAAAATATTGAATCTATAGAGAACCAGTTGATTAATTCAAAACACGACACTGTGCTTATATTACAAAAATTAATCAAATTTTTACCTGACTATTATAGATACAACGAAGAAAAAACAGGAACGAAATCTACACTACCTACTGTTTCCGGTGTTGCTAACTTAGAAGAATTTCAACAGATAGTTGTACAACCTAATATTATGGCTAAAAATACTGAAGAAAGAAATCAGTATGTTAAAGGGCTAGAAGAAATTTGTGACGGAGTTGTATTTATAAATATATCAATTGCTGAGATTGTAAGAATATCAGAATCACTTTATCCAAAAATTAGAGCGCAAATGAATAAACTACAAAGAAGTGGTTATAGGTAACTACCACTATAATTTTTCGTTGGCAACTCCCTTTTTGGTAAAGATTTAGGGTCGTCTATGTCCCTAGGCTCCGCCGCACTGCATCACCAACCTCGGCAAAGTAGCAAACCTACGAAGACGGGTGTTGAGGACGGAGGTATTCGGTCACCGGTCCGCATCTGCTGATGTGTCCGTCGACCCCGGCTCGGCACCGCTTCGCGCCTGCGCCATTCGAATCCTAGATTTCAATTATAGATACAAGAAGAACAAATAATTTGATTGTAAAATATTCTTAAGTGGTGAGGACGGAGGGATTCGAACCCTCGACACTTCGGTTAAGAGCCGAATGCTCTACCACTGAGCTACGTCCCCTTAAATAATCAGTTTATTATACAATAATTAATCTTTATTTCTAAAACAAGAACGAAAACAGCGACCTTTTCGATAATCTAATTGGGTCGCTGCTTGTATTATTAAGAAAACCGTTATTTCTTCTTTTTAACGACTTTTTTCTTAGGTGCAACTTTCTTTGGTGCGACTTTCTTTTTAGGTGCTGCTTTTTTCTTTGTTGCCATTTTAGGGGCCCTCCTTTGGCTAAATTATTACTCCTAACAATAATTCCGAAAAATCAAATTAAATTTCTTCTTCATCCTCCCATGAATCTTCTTCCGAAAAACCATCACCAACCATCTCGTCTTTCGCTTCAAAATATATATCCCAGTCTTCATCAGACGCATCGTCAGGAAGTGTCCAATCAGGATCTTCCTGTAGTTTCTTTTTAATTTCTTCTTTATCTATCATTTTTTAATCCTCCATAAGTAAATAAAAAACACCTTGTATTAACAAGATGTTTGCACTTACGTTATTAAAATAAATTTTACGGGCAGACGTTTATTCATTTTATTTTTATATGTAAATTTTCTAGATAAATTTGAAATATGTCAATATACTAGTTTCCGCATTTGTTTTTATTGCAGTATAAAACAAGGGTAATATTTTATGTAATTTTCTCTTATTTTTACTAGATTGAAGTTTATTTTTTTCTGAAAAAGAAAATCGCTTCGATGTTCTGTTGTAAAAACATGAAGCGATTTGTCTAACTAAAATTGCATTTTTTCAGATTAATGCCACCAACTCAATTGGCAATAACCTTTGGCTTGAAACCTTTTTTTCTCAACCAACCTGAAGTATCATGGGCAAAGGTCATGTCATCAAAACTCAAGATTACATTACACCTGTTTCTTTTCTTAGTAGATGAAATACTTGTGCATGATTTAGATAATTTATTTGTTAGCTCAATAGCTACCATGGGTGAAACACCCTTCAACATAACACGATACTTTTTATCTTCAGACATTTTTAATCTCCCTTTCATTTTAGTGTTTATTCTCACATATTATATAAAATAGATTAGAAAATTGCAAATACTACAGGTCTTCACGGTAGGTATGCTTGTTGTGATAAATATAGGTAAGCCAACCTCGCCGTAGCTTTAGCGAAGGCGGGTGGCGCCCCCAGAGAGATTCGGTCACGCGTCTTAACATCTTGTAACTCGCGTAGCTCATTGCGCCACTTCGTGTCTAAATTCGCTAAAGCTCAAACAATCTGTAAAGCTCGCGACCCCGCCTCACTCACTACGTTCGCTCCGGCATTCTCATCTCTTAGAGCACACAAGTTAATTTATTTTAAAAACTGGGAAATTATTTTACCCTAACAAATAACTGGCGCCCCCAGAGAGATTCGAACTCCCGACCCCTCGTTCCGAAGACGAGTGCTCTTAATCCGCTGAGCTATGGGGGCCTGCTAAGGATATTTGAACGACTATATTATACACAAAATTACATGATAAAATTACCAATATGAGTAAAAAGAAAATATACTTAATAATTGGATACTTAATGATTGCAGGTCTTTTAACAA
>JAHYJU010000027.1 GCA_019428825.1 Patescibacteria group bacterium
TTTAAATGAGTTTCTTTAACCCCGCCCATCTTACTTAAAGTATATCAAACGGGGGGGGGCTTTGGGGAACAAGGGCTCAGCCCGGAAAAGGCCGGCCCTGTACAGGGCCCGTCCCCCTGCTATATACTTATCCTATGAAATTTCCTGCCGATTTCATATGGGGTACAGCTACGGCCTCTTACCAAATAGAAGGGAACAACACAAATACAGATTGGTGGTATTGGGAGAATAATAAAAAAAGAGGTCAAAAATATCCCTTAGAAACATCAGGTATTGCTTGTGATTCATATAACAGATACGAAGAAGATTTTGATCTTTGCAAACAACTTAACAACAACGCTGTAAGAATATCAATAGAATGGGCTAGGCTAGAACCTACAGAAGGAAAATTCGATTACAGAGAATTTGCTCATTATAAAAAAGTTCTTTCTGCAGCAAAAGATAGGGAACTAAAAACATTTGTAACTTTACACCACTTTACAAACCCTCTATGGTTTTCAAAAAAAGGAGGTTGGACAAATTTCAATGCTCCAAAATATTTCTCAAGATATGCAAAAGAATGCGCAAAAGAACTCGGACCTTTTATTGACGTCTTTTTAACCATAAACGAACCTCAAGTTCTAGCTCTAATGGGTTATATAGTTGGAAGATGGCCCCCAAATGTAGTTAATCCAGTATCATCCCTGATTTGTCAAATTAATTTGATGAGATCACATAACAGAGCATATAAAATCATAAAAGCGCAGGGAAAATATACCGTAGGTATAGTAAAAAATATCGTCTGGTACGAACCTTACGAAAAAATCCCATACTTTTGGGACTCTTGGTTAGCAAAATTTATTTTCTGGCTAAACTCTGATTTTTTCATAAAACCAATTCAAAAAAATCTGGACATACTTGGAATAAACTACTACTTCACAAACCAAATAAAAAATTTATCGCTTGTACACCCCCCGGGAATGGTGAGCAACCTCAACTGGTGGATAAACCCTGAAGGACTTACAAAGATATTAATTTATGCAAAAAAATACAATCTTCCAATATACATAACCGAAAATGGTTTGGCAGATTCACAGGATAAACTTAGAGAAGTTTTTATTAAAAATATGTTACAAGCCGCATACGACGCTATGAAAGAGGGCTCACCCGTAAAAGGATATTTTCATTGGTCACTTATAGACAACTATGAGTGGCACGAAGGATTCTGGCCAAAATTCGGTATAGTTGCGATAGACAGAAAAACACTTGAGAGAAAACCAAGAAAATCCTTTTATTATTACGCAAAAATCTGCGATAATAATTCATTGGATGATTAAAATGTTAGGTAATAAACCTGCCCTTAAAAAACAACTTGAGAAAGCTGGAAAATTAATAAAAAGACTTTTTGCTCTAAAAGTAGTTAAGATAATCCTCTGGATTTTAATGTTTTTAATATTCTCTCCCTTTATACTGTTTTTTATCTTAAGACCAAAAGTTCAAAACGACATAAATTACGGAGTCACATTTAGCAATAGATTTGCCGAGCAAATGGGCCTAAATTGGAGAGAGGTCTATATAAAATCCCTTGATGATCTTGAGATTAAAAATATCCGTCTTGTAGCTTACTGGGATGAAATTGAGCAGGAAAAAGATATTTATGATTACTCAAATATTATATGGCAATTAGAAGAAGCTGAAAAAAGAGACGTTAATGTGATACTTTCCATCGGAAGAAAAGTACCTAGATATCCTGAATGTTTTGAACCAGGATGGTGGGAAGAACTCCCCGGAGATAATTTGAAAGAACAAGAACTTCTGGAATATGTGAAAACAACCGTTAATGAATTAAGAAGATTTGATTCTATAAAAATTTGGCAGGTGGAAAATGAACCCTTCTGGCCATTCGGTGAATGCGACAACCCAAGTATAAAAAGAGAGACTGTTTTAAAAGAAATAGAACTTACCCGAAGCTTAGACCCAAGACCAATCCTTGTGCAAGATAGTGGGGAAGGGGGGCTTTGGAAACCAACCTACGATATGGGAGACTATTTAGGAATCTCAATGTATAGAAGAATTTGGTACAACTTCTGGGGAATCTTTTTAGGAAGGTTTATTTATTTTCAATATCCTCTGGGACACTGGACTTATAAAATAAAGGCAAACATGGTAGGAGTTCCCGTAGATAAAATGATTATCACCGAGCTTCAAGGTGAACCCTGGGGCCCAAGAATAAACTCCGAGCTCACACGTGAAGAAATTGATAAAAGCATGTCCAGACATCATTTTCATTCTACAATTAGTTACGCTCAAAAGTCGGGGTTTAAGGATTTATACCTTTGGGGGGTAGAGTGGTGGTATTTTGAGAAAATAAACGGCAACCCATTTTATTGGGATACTGCAAAAGCACTATTCAAATAATCTTCCAACTTTTCCTTTAGATCCTCCATATCCTTAAATTCCAAGTATTCGTCGCAAACACTCCTAAGTCTGGGAGAGGATGTTCCTTCTTTCACTAAAAGAATGAGTTTTTTATTTAGAGCTTTACCATAACCAGCCTCCATCGCCATACCCTCACTCAATTCACTGTGATTAACGTATGCAATCAACCCATCGCAACTACCCATGGTAGAAAACACCATTTTAGAAGATTCCTCTCTCGGAATATCTATGTTTTGCCAGTTTTTAATATCTCTATCGAATATAAAAGCCTCATGGCCCATGTCAGTTAGAATTGACGAAAGTTGTTCTAAGTCCTTCTGAAGCTGAAATTTATTTTTAGTTGTTGTGTATTTGTAAATTATTGAAAAATTCATAGGTTCTCCTTTAATAAAATAAATCCTCCGTAAATTCCTGAATCATCCTCCATTGTAGATTTAACTATTTCCGGAACATTGAAAAAAATCTGAGATTTTAGCTCATATATTAAAAATGGATGAAAAATATCAAAGTTGTGTATTGCTAAACCCCCACCTAAGACAATTATTTCGGGATCCCACATAGATATTACATTTAAAAGCCCAATAGATAAATTTTGAGCGTATTCTTTCCAAATTTGATCTCCGGCACTACTGTCAGGACTTCTCCCATATCTTTTTCTAAAATAGGAACCGGCGCAAAAAGATTCAAAAGTACCTTTAAAACCACTGCCATCGACCAACTGATCATTCTTATCAATAATATGATGCCCGGGCTCTGCATTTATAACATCGTATTCATTTTCATATTTAACAACTCTTGAACCACCTAAACCTGTACTTAAAGTTAAATAAGCCACCACCTTTTTATCTTTTCCGGAGCCAAAGTATGCTTCTCCTAATGCTCCTAAAGTTGCATCATTTTCAACTAATATTTTTGCATCTTTAAATTTGTCAGGAAAAAATAAACTGATATCCATACCTTCTATTTGAGGATAATTTGCACTTTTTAAAAAAGAGTCTTTCATTTTTCCTGAGATTCCCGGGAAACCAAATGCTATGGCTTCAACCTCACCATCAACAGACACTGCCTCTAGAGCTTCTATAAAGTTCTTCTTTTGATTTTCAATCCTACTTTCCGTAGGAAATTTAACAATTTTTAGAATATTTTTAAGATCAATGCTTGAGGCTATTCTTGTTGTAGATCTTCCCAGATCTATGGAAATATACATAGGTACTTAAATATTAGCAGAATTTATGATAAATAAGAAAAATTAAGTAGTATACTTATGACCATATGGATAAATTACCAAGTAAAAAACCTAAAAAGATAGGTTTAGCTTTAAGCGGAGGAGGTTGGAGAGGTTTAGCCCACGTAGGGGTATTAAAAGTTCTGGAAGAAAATAATATTCCGATAGATTATATAGCAGGAGCAAGTGCAGGAGCTCTAATGGGTGGGTTGTATTGTTATTTTGGAAATAGTACAGATCTTGAAAAGTTTATTTTGGATTTTGGCTACAAAGACCTTTTTAAAATAATTTCAGACCCAAAAATGAAGTCAGGCCTTTTAAAAGGAAGAAAGATAACTGATTACCTTAAACAGGCAACAAATAACTCCGATATAGAAAATCTGAAAATACCTTTTTGTGCAGTAGCGTCAGATATTATAAGCGGAGAATCTTATTACATGAGTAAAGGAAATTTAGCAGAAGCTATAAAAACCAGTGGCTCTATCCCCCTGGTTTTTCAACCTTCTAAAATTGATGGGAAAGTTCTAATAGATGGGGGTGCAACAGAAAACGTACCTGTTAAGTGTGTAAAAGAAATGGGAGCTGATTTTGTTATTGCTGTAAGTGTAAATACTGCCTATTTTCCGGTAAAAGAAGAGGATGTAAATTCCTCAACTAAGATTGCTGTTGTATCTACGAGAACAATGTTAAAAAAATTATCTGAAATTCTTGCATCTGAGGCTGATATTGTAATTGAGCCAAAGATATCGAAAAAGAAGGTTGGAGTAGGTGTAAGTTACTTTTTAGAATTTGTGAGAGAGAAAGATATTATTAAAGTAGGTGAAAAAGCTACAGCAGAATCGATTCAAGAAATAAAGAGAAAAATAAAGGTGTGAAATCTTTTCTTGATATTCACACCTATTTGTATTTAATTTGCACAATACCTACCACCAATAAAAAGAGTTTCTTGGTCAAACATAAAGTTTTCTGCTAAGCCAACCCGAGAGTAAAAGGTATCAGCTATTGCATAGGTAAGTTCTTTGGCATTTGGCTTAAGATTATAATCGTTTATTAAGTTAAGCATTGCTAACAGTTCACGAAAATACTCCAAATCCAAGAACATCCCGAATTGAAATAAGCACATGTACTGCGACAATTTATAATTCAACTCAACTTTGAGAGTACCTCTCCTGCGAATTCTACTCCGACCAAAAAAAATCTAAAATGATGTGTTCTAGATTAAGCTCAAAAATGACTTGGTTTAATCCTACCCTGACTAAACCACTTGAGCATTGGTAGTTTAACTCCGTAGGTACATTAAACGTATATCTTTTAACCACATCTTTGGATACCACATAATCCGTAGACAAACACATTAAAAAGCTAGTCTCCTCTGTCATTTCTTCCCTCTTTCTTTTCTATTTTTCTTGTATTTTAACAAATGTAAAAGATAGACTAAACCACTTTACAATAATTCTGGTAAAATAAATTTTATGAAAACTATAGTTGTAACCGGAGGGGCTGGTTTTTTAGGTAGTCATTTATGCGAATATCTTGTAGAAAAAGGTGATAGTGTTTTTTGCATAGATAATCTGTTCACAGGAAATGTAAAAAATATAGAGCATCTCATTGATAACCCCAACTTTAAATTTATCGAACATGACATAATCGAACCAATCTTCTTTGATGACATTAAAATTGACCAAATATATAATCTCGCCTGTCCTGCCTCACCCATTCAATATCAAATTAATCCGGTAAGAACAGTTAAAGCGAACACTATTGGGGTTATTAATGTTTTAGGAATTGCAAAAAAACATGGGGCTAGAATTCTACAGGCATCAACCTCGGAAGTATACGGAGACCCACTAGAGCATCCGCAAAAAGAGAGCTACAGAGGAAACGTTAATACAATAGGAGAAAGAGCCTGTTATGATGAGGGTAAAAGAGTAGCGGAAACTCTATTCTTTGACTACCATAGAGAACATGGTGTAGAGATAAGAGTTGCCAGGATTTTTAACACCTACGGGCCAAGAATGTACGAAAATGACGGTAGGGTAGTTTCAAACTTTATAGTTCAGGCATTGAAAAATACTCCGATTACTATTTATGGGGATGGTAAACAAACAAGGTCTTTTTGTTATGTTGATGACCTTATAGAAGGTCTTTATAAACTCATGAATAAAAAGGATTTTACCGGACCTGTTAATTTAGGTAACCCAGGAGAATTTACCATGCTAGAACTTGCTGAGAAAATAATTAGTATAACTTCCTCAAAGTCGGAATTTATTTTTAAAGAGCTTCCACAAGATGATCCTAAAAAAAGAAAACCGGATATTTCTTTAGCCAAAAAAGTTTTAAATTGGGAACCTAAGGTAAATTTAGAAACGGGTCTTAAAAAAACCATTGATTATTTCTCAAAAATTGTAAAATAACAATATGAATTTTAAAGCATTATCAATACTAATATTTGTTCCTCTCGTAATAATTATTTTAGTAATAGTATTCAAAGATAAGACACTCATGGATGGGAACCCGTACGATGCTCAATCTCAAAGAGATCCTGTAATTGTAACTAATAAACTAGCGGTACCACCTCCGGATACAAAATTGGACATAACTAAAGATTACAAAGTCATTTTAAAAACTACCGAGGGAGATGTAACTATTAAAGTCGATGCCTTAGACACAGTAATGGCTTCTACCAATTTTGTATATCTTGCAAGAATAGGTTACTACGATGGGTTAACATTCCACAGAATAATTAAGGATTTTATGATACAGTCCGGATGTCCGATAGGAGATGGGACAGGGGGCCCCGGATATACTTTTAATGATGAACCATTCGATGATGACTATAAAAGAGGCGCTGTAGCTATGGCCAACTCAGGACCGAATACAAACGGGAGTCAATTTTTTATTGTACATCAAGATTCTCCGGAACTACCTAAAAATTATGTAATCTTTGGAAAAGTTATTGAGGGAATGGATACGGTAGACAGAATTGCAAATACTCCTGTATCCGACAACGGAATGGGAGAAGTATCAAAACCTAATACGCCTGTTAACATAATCTCTGCCGAAGTAACTGATGAGTGAAATGAAAATATTAGTAAACAGTTTTTTACTGACACTTATTAACCTAATATCAATATTGTGCGGTTTTTGTGCCTACCATTTCTTAGGAACAAAAAATCAAATTGCAATACAGGTATTGGTTGCATGTTTATTTTCGGTATTCTCCTTTTTATCATGGGAGATATTAAGTTTTAAAATCTTTAAAAATCTTCTTTTAATATCAAAACGCCAGTATATAAAAACATTCATCCTGAGTATAGTCTGGACGCCAATTTTATTCACACCCCTACATTACATCGCAGAGGGATATCAAACATCGATACAAAACATTATTGGGATATGGTTCTTCCAAATACCCACAAATATTCTAATTTTAAAGCTTTACCACCATTTTTCACTCATTTTGGACATAAAATACAATAAATAATCAAGACCACTACATCGGATAGTTAATTTGTGTATAATTTATTAAGTAATTAATTCCTCAAATAAGGAGCACTATGGAAGAAAAAATAGAAGAAAAAGTAGAGGAAAGTAAAAGTGAGGAAGAAAATGTGGGAATGGCAGTAGTAGCTTATTTCCTTTTTTTCGTGCCTCTTTTAACTGACTCGAAAGATGACCCGTTTGTAAAATTTCACGTTAAGCAAAGTTTATTAATTTTCTGTTCGGGCGTAGCCTTAAACGTTCTATGGTTCGTCCTGCCAATATCTAGATTTTTCTGGTTTATATATCAATTAGCGTATGTTGGTTTGCTAGTACTCTTTGTAATCGGAGTAATGAATGCAATCAATAAACAAGAGAAAGAGCTTCCTTATATTGGAAAATACGCTGACAAATTCTTTAAGTTTTAATTTATGAAAGGATTTTAAATAATGAAAAAAAGTATTTATATAGTTGTACTTTTAGCAATAATTTCATTTTCTTTAACTGCCTGCACTAAAAAAATATCTACGCCGGGCTCAGATACTGAAAATTCTGAACAAAGCATGGGGGAAGAGGAAACATATAATGCCAGTATTCTCGATCTAATAAAGCTTGGTAAAAACATGAAATGTACGTATGAGTTAGATGTAGAAAATGAAAGCCGAAAAATTGTTTCTTATGTGTCGGATGGAAAAACAAGATCTTATGTGTCAGTGAAAACTCCAGATGGTAAGGAGGTTACCACCAACACACTTATGGACGGTGATTTAATGTATATGTGGACTTCTGAAACTAATCAGGGAATGGTGGTAGATATGAAAGAATTTGATAATAGTGATGAGGTTGATGCCCCCGACACAACAGATTCATATCAATATTCTGATCAAAATCAAAAAATTGATTATAAATGCGGTCCGTGGGTACCAAGTCAGAGCGAGTTCCAACTCCCATCAAACATAGAATTTATGGATCTTTCTAAAATGATGGAAGGTTATAATATTCCCGGCCTGGAGTAAGTTAGAGTAATATCTATTTTAATAGAAATCGCAGGGACCTCGCCGTAGCCCTGCCTGACAGCAGGCAGGTTAGCAAAGGCGAGGTTCTTCTTAGTTAAGAAATATCTTTGATTTGGTATAACACCTTCAACATGTACCCCTTTTTCTTGTAGTATTCTCTAGTTCCTATCGAAGAAATAACCGAAATTTTCCTGTACTCCTTCTCTCGAGCAATTTCCTCCGCTTTTTTAATTAATTTTGTTCCCAAGCCAATATGCTGTGCTCTATCTTCCTCCTCCTCACCAATTCCCACAACAGAACCATAAACATGGACTTCTCTTATGACAACAGTATCTTTTATCTCCTCTATGTAGGAATCTTTTTTTGGTATCGACAATCTCAAAAAACCTGCGATTTTATCTTCTTTAGTAACATATTCCAAAAAATATTCCGTGGAACAGTTCGTTTCATAAGAATTAGTTCTTAACTCAAGGTCATTTTCATCCACTTTTTCATTTCTAATTTCCCTATACCTGATATCTTCTATTTTAATTCCCTTGTCCTCAAGACTTTTTTGAACAATCTGCCTAAAATTACTTTTTTTATTACCGACAACAATATCATCAGATGAAATATCTCTAACCACACGTGTTAATCTGCAGTACCTTGGCGTAAAAGCTATACACTCTTCTAAAACATGAAGAAGCTCTTCATCAGAATACGGCTCCCAACCTCCTTTTTCATAGATTTCAAACAACTTCGTATCAGCTATCAAAGAACACGGATAAATTTTTAATTCATCAGGCTTTAAATTTTCATTAGTAAAAATCTCTTTAAAATCTTCAATATCTTTTTCGGGATTTGAACCATATAAATTAGGCATCCAGTGAGCGTGAATCTTAAAACCTGCTAATCTCAATAATTCGAAAGCTTTTTTAGTTTCACCAACCCCATGCCCTCTTTTATTTAATTTCAAAATATTGTCGTCTAAGCTTTGCATACCAATCTGAATTTTTGTAGCCCCAAGTTTTCTTAAATCTCTAACTTCACCTTCGGAAATATAGTCAGGACGTGTTTCTAAAACTAGACCGACACACCTTGCACCAGAGGTTTCATTTTGTTTTTGAGCGTCAAACAACTCTTCCCAAGAAGTTTCCTCCTCGTCTTTTTGTTTAGATATTTCAAGATACTCAACAAGTGATTCTTCGATATTAAAATCGTTCATGGCATCAAAAACTCTTTTTATAAACCACACCTGATAGTTTTTAGGGTAAAAAGACCACGTACCTCCTAGCACTATCAATTCTATTTTATCTACGGAATGCCCTATGTTTTTATATGCTACCAGTCGGTTATATACCTGAAGATAGGGGTCAAAAACGTTCTGTAATGCCCTTTGGGCTCCAGGTTCCATAGAAAGGTAGCTTTTTGGCATTTGGGGGTCATTAGGGCAGTAGATACAGTTTCCGGGGCACGGAAATGGTTTTGTGAGTATAGCAACGGGAGTAACGCCCGAAACGGTTCTAATCCTTTTCATCTTTACTGAATTTAAGAACTTTTTTTCTTCTTTCGGTGAAAAATTTATCTCATTTTTATAAACATGGTAGGCCTTGATTATTTGAGATTTTGAAAAGGTCTCGGAGTCAGTAGACGTGTTTTTTGCAATCATTCTTGCAACATTTTGATCGTTAGGATTTTCAAGTTCCGCGATTTTCTTGATAATTTCAAGTAAAATGTGTTTATTGGATTTTAAGTAATCTGTACTTTTCATATGAATATAAAAGAAATTAATCAAATTTTAGAACTAAATAAGGAATTTTACCAATTAGTGGGAAAAGATTTCTCAAAAACAAGACAAAAGCCGTGGGAAGGATGGGGTAGGGTTATTGAAATTATTAGAAAAGAGTTAGAGGAAAAGAATAAAAATTATGATGAGAATAAGGTAAGATTTTTGGATATTGGGTGCGGTAATGGGCGGTTTTTTAAATTCCTATGGGAGAACATAGGTAATCTTAACATTGAGGGTTTTGAGTACACGGGGGTAGATATAAATAACGACCTTCTGGAGGAGGCTACTAGGGTTCAACCCTGTAAAGGTCTCAGCCGTAGGCTTAGCACTAGGTCAAGACCTAGATCGGACCCTAGGCTCAACCCTCATCCAGTTTTCATCAAAGAAGATATTTTTAAAAACATAGATAAAATTCCCGGGAAATATAACGTTGTGACTGCATTCGGAGTTACTCATCACATTCCTGATAATAATTTCCGCAAAGCATGGTTTTCAAAACTTCCTAAGCTCCTAAAAGATGAAAAGGGGTGTTTATCAATGCTAGCACTGACGTTTTGGGATTTTGAACAAAAGCCGGGAGATTATTTCTTAGGGTGGAAGGAAAATGAAAAAGCAAAACGATATTGTCATAAGTATTCAAAAAAGGAAATTGAAAATCTTAAAAAGATGTACAAAAACGATGGTTTGAACCTAATAAATGAGTTTGAGGCGGATAACAAAAATCTTTATTTAATTTTTGGTAAAATCTGAGTATGAGTGATTGCATATTTTGTAAAATATCGCGCGGTGAAATTCCCTGCTACAAAATTTGGGAAGATGAAAATTTCTTAGCTTTCCTTGACATTAACCCGGTTACCGAAGGAATGGCACTTGTAATTCCTAAAGAACATAAAAACTCAGCTATTTTTCAAAACTCAGACGAAGATATTACAAACATTATGTTGGCAGCAAAAAAAGTTTCTAAATTACTTGAAAACACTCTTGATATTGAAAGAGTGGGGGTTATTTTTGAAGGAATCGAAGTAGACCACCTTCATATAAAATTAATACCAATAAAAACAGGTGAGAATATAAAATCACTTCTTAACTCTGATTTTCCTAAGCTACCCATCGAAGAATTTGAAAATTTGTCTCAGAAAATTTTTGAACAAAGTTAGAATATTAAAATGATAAATAATAGAGACCTTGTGGAACACCTTAAAAATGCAGGCATCCTTCAATCAGGTCCTATAAGCTGTGCTTTGGAGGAAATCGATAGGGCGGATTTTGTTCCGGAAAAATACCAACCTTATGCTTACTACGATGACGCTCTACCCATTGGCTGTGACCAAACTATTTCCCAGCCCTTTACTGTAGTTTTTATGTTGGAGTTGTTGGGAATAGAAGATGGTGACATCGTTATGGACGTAGGATCGGGATCAGGGTGGCAATCTTGCCTTCTGGCACACATGGTCGGGGACAGCGGTTTTGTCCACGCCATAGAAGTTGTTCCCGAACTTTGTGATTTTGGTAAACAGAATTCCGCTAAATACCCCACGTTAATGAAAAGGTTAAAATTTTATTGTGAAAATGCAAAAGACGGCTTGCCTGATATTGCAGATGGTAATAATGGCTTTGACAAAATTATATGTGCCGCAGAAGTTGATACTGTTCCAAATGCATGGCGTGATCAACTAAAGGAAAATGGCGTGTTAGTTTACCCAAAGGACAGTGGGGTATATAAAGAAATAAAACTTGAAAACAATAAATTTGAAAAAGAATTCTACCCCGGCTTTATTTTTGTTCCCTTTAAAAAAGATTAATCCTCTTTTAACATTCTGGTTTCAAATACCTTTTTCTTATTTGAATCAGAAGCAAAGTAGAAATATGTTGCTAATAGAATTGTTCCTAAGCCAAAAGATATTGCAACATACTGATTAAATCCTGTCTCAGGCACGGAAGTGGTGCTCTCCTGAGTCTCGCTTACTGTTCCGGAAGGCATAGTCTGCCCCAAGTGAAGTATAAAAGATATTGAATTTTCTCCCTGGGATATAACTATGTTATGGTCTCCGGTATCAAGCTGGGTTGTATATGACCAAGCACCTGAGGAATCGGGCGTTACGGAAGATGGGGTCTCATTTACTTTAACCGTAACATCAGTACCAATCTCGGCTACCCCCGAAAGAACAGGACTTGTTCCCGTATACCACCACTCGGGATAAGTATTACCTCCGGTATCCATAGCTCCAATTTTTTGAAGACTTAATGTAGCAGCAAATGAAAGGTTTGAAATAAATAAAACGAATAGTGAGATAAGGAGATATCTTGAAATTTTTGATATATTTTTTTTCATAATTGAATGTACTTATATAATTGTATATAGATTAATAATGCTTGGTCAAGAACTAAATCTTTTAAGGAAAATTGATCAGATATATATTTACAATCTCTGCACCATCTTTTTTAATAAAAGTCTTAATTAACTCGTACTCGCTACCATGGGGAGGGCTGGGATCAACAACAAAATTAACAGGATTTATAACACCGATAAAATAGAAAGTTCCTCTACTTTTATAAGAAGCTTCCATATACCAATTCGTTACAGTACCATCTTCGTTAGAAGAATACCCTAGTGGTTTTTCTCTGAGAGAATTTTTTTCATTTACAAAATCATTAATTTCTTTCCAATCCCTACTATGAGGAAAACCAAATAAAGGAAGTTTTTGACCTTGATAGTTATAGTGGTATCCCTTAGTCCTAATAACCATTTTAGGAATGTTGTACCTTTCACAGAAATTTTGGAAAATATCACACCCTTTGTTAAAAGTGAGAAATTCCTCTCTTTCCCAGGGATACTCTTTTCTATGGTCTGCAAATATTAAATATGATTGGAAATAGAGAAAAATCGATATAAAAGCAAAAAGGCAGTATAAAATTATTCTAAAATTTCTTTTTTTAGCCTTTTGAATTAAAAAATGAAATCCAAACCCGCACAGTACAAATACAGGTATAAGAAAATTGTATATGTGAGTACCCGGCTTTCTTACAAAAATTTCAAATATAAAATAGGAAAATAAGAACCATGCTGTGAATATTCCACTTTTCTTAAACTTTAATATGCCTAATAATCCTAAAAATACCATTAACCAAAAAGTTACGAACGGATTATATAAGTCAATAAACATTTTATAAAGTTTGTTGTTTGAATACCCAAACCCGACTCTTCTACTAAAGTAATCTTCACTTACTGAATTTCTAGTATGAAAATCTATATAAGGAATCATGAATGGGAGTAACAAAGCAGATCCCAGAAATAAGTTATATAGAATTGTTTTTATTTTATATTTTGGTGAAAAGTCCTTGTTTATTAGAAATTTTATAAATAACCATATTACTACGGGTAATATGAATACCCCATCCCAATGAGAAAGGATGGAAAAACACCAAAATGTAGTGCCTAATAAAGTGCTTTTAATGATTTTCTTATCTTTAAATAATAAATCAGAGTAGTAGTAAAGTGAAAGCAGTGAAAAAAATAGATTCAGATTTTGATATTGGGCAATTCTCCCAAAACCTACAATAAAACCATTCACCATGAATAAAAATGATGCGAATATGGATATGGAAAAACTTGAAGTAATTTTTTTAATAAATAAATAAAAAACATATACAGAAGCTATTGAAATTAAGGCAAATGGGATTCTTTCGGCTAACTCGTTGTTAAAATCTCCAATCACTAACCTAGGAATGTATGAAAATAGGTATTGCATCGGTCCCTTTCTTTGTTGAATTAAAAAATCCCTAGCGGTCTGTCCGTCTTCCGGAATTAAAAAGGCCTTGTGCTCATCTCCTATGTAATCTGAGTATCCCAAGTTATGAAGTCTTAAAAATGAGGTGAGTATCAGGAGAAAAATAATTGAAAAAGTTTCCGGTTTGATTTTTGTTAGGTATTTTTTCCAGAACATTCTTAATTTTTCCATAGATACATTTTACATTACCTGAAAAATAAATAGATAATTTCTGAACTAATTAATTTTTTATTGTAGAATTAAGTTATGGGTGATGAACAAATGAAACTTTGGGATGATGAAAATGATAGTGCGGAAAACGACACAATTGGTTCTGGTTCAGATATTACCCCACCTCCACAAATGGATTTCGAAAATTCTAAAGACAAAATTAATGAGACACCTGAGCCTAAGAGAGATAGCGTGACCTCCGTGATTTCTGATCAGGAGATTGTCAAAGAACCAATAATCGTTCCGGAAAAACATTCGGAACATGTCTACAAACTTTGGAACACTATGGATAGGTTTGGGGCTTTAGAACTAAGACAAGTTTTGGACACACTCAAAAAAATTACAGGCAAGGACTTGACTTACGGAAAGATTGGAAAATATATAAAATATTGTTCTATAAGCAAAAATCCTCGCAGAAAAAATAGAAATATATATTCACCGGACAGAGATAAGTGGAAATTACCGACACCAAAGATACCTGAATTTGATGATGATTTCTTAACTGACGCACCTTCAAAATCACGAAAAGAAATCTATACTTTTACTCAGGCAGTTTCAGAAGCTTTAGAGAGAAAAGAGGATAGAGAAGAAGAAAATTAATTATCCTCAAGATTTCAGTATATAAAAATCTTACTGATATG
>JAHYJU010000028.1 GCA_019428825.1 Patescibacteria group bacterium
CGAAGGCAAAAAAACTCTCATTATTTCTGAAAAGGAACCTGAGAAACTTCCATGGGCTGACCTTAATATTGACGTAGTTCTGGAGTGCACCGGAAGATTTGTAAAAGATGATGCTTCTTTAGCACATATAAAAGCCGGGGCTAAAAAAGTTATTATCTCTGCCCCGACCAAAGGCGGTACTATCCAAACTTTCATGAAGGGGGTAAATGATGACCAATATCTGGGCCAAAATGCAATATCTAACGCTTCATGTACTACAAACTGCATATCACCGGTTCTTTCAATACTAGATTCAAATTTTAAAATAATAAAAGCTGGGATGAGTACCATTCACGCAATTACAAATAATCAAAATGTAGCCGATAGCCCACCAACGGGTGAAAAAGTAGACATGAGAAGAGCAAGAGCTTCCGGGTACAATATAATCCCAACCACCACCGGAGCCGCTACGGCAACAGGAGAAGTTCTTCCTCAATTAAAAGGGAGGTTTGACGGTACTTCCCTGCGTGTACCTGTAATAACAGGTTCAATTGCAGACATTACCGCTCTTTTAGAAAAAAATGTAACGGAAGAAGAAGTTAATAAAGCATTTCTAGAAGCTGAAAAAGATGCAAAATATGAAGGGGTTATGAGAGCTACATTCGAGCCTATTGTTTCGTCTGATATTGTAGGCGACCCATACTCCGCTATTGTAGATCTTTCCATGACCAAGGTAATAGATGGAAATCTTGTAAAAGTTTTTGCTTGGTATGACAACGAATGGGGTTACAGCGTAAGACTGGTTGAGATGGCATTGATGATGGTTGAGTGAGTTTAAAACCTCTTAAAATAAGTGATAAAATAACTTAATGAAAACATTATCCGAAGCTCCCATAAAGCAAGGCACAAAAGTTTTTGTAAGATGCGACATTGATGTCCCTATAGAAAGAGGCGTTATCCAGGAAAAATTCAGATTAGACTCATCTCTTAATACACTAAAATACATCATCGATAAGGGCGGGATGCCTTTAATAGCAGGACACATGGGCAAACCTAAAGGTCAAGTCAATGAAAATTTAAGTACAAAATATCTTCTTCCCTACTTCGACGAAAAACTTGGGGAAGGTAAATTTGAACTTCTTGAAAATTTAAGATTTGATTCAAGAGAAGAAACAAACGATGAAAAATTCTCAGAAGAACTTGCTTCTAAAGCAGAGTTATTTGTAAACGAAAGCTTTGCAACATCTCACAGACAACATGCTTCAATCGTTGGAATAACAAGATTTTTACCATCTTATGCAGGCATGACCTTAGAAAAAGAAATCGAATCTCTCAGTAGAGTGATGAATAATCCTGAGAAGCCCTTAGCTGTATTAATCGGAGGGGTAAAACTTGAAAGCAAACTTCCAATAATAGAAAGATTTCAACCCATCGCAGACTTCATAATGCTGAGCTCTCTACTATCTGCGAATTGGAGTAAAGAAATTACTCATAATATGTTATTAGCTGACAATAGAGACCTAGATTCAAAAGATATTAATGACAATACACGACAAAAGTTTATTTGGGCGCTTGAAAAATCCAAGACTATACTCTGGGCAGGACCTCTCGGTATGTACGAAGAAGAGGAATTTATGGCGGGTACAAGAGAAATAGCTCAAAAAATATCTGAACTAACCCAAAATAAAGGGGTTTACTCTGTAGTCGGAGGTGGAGACACAGTAGCAGCTATAAACAAACTGGAACTTTTAGACAAATTTAGCTTTGTATCAACCGGAGGAGGGGCAATGCTCCAATTCCTGGCAGAGGGAACTTTACTCGGTATAGAAGCCTTAAACACATGCCCAAAACTATAAAACCAACACAAAAAGATAAATGTATAGGTTGTGAGTTGTGTGTATTTGAATCTCAAAGACAGCTTAAAAAAATAGGGCTGGAAGAATCGCTTATAAGAATTTTCAGAAAAAAATCCGCTGATAAACAAACCGTTGAATATGATCTAGAGATAGATCCGAGAATAAATATACTTGATATTGAAAAAATCGTATCTATTTGCCCAAAAGAAGTCTTTGAAATAGTAGAAAGTAGTAATAATGATTGATATAACAGCTAAAAAAGTACTAATAATAGATGTAGATAAAAAAGAATACAACGCAAAAACCTTTACTGATTTAAATAAATTTTTAGGAGGAACGGGTTTGGGACTGAAACTCCTTGAAATGTTTGTTGATGAAAACCCATTGATATTTTCAGTAGGGCCTTTAAACGGATTTTTTCCTTTCGCCTCAAAGTCATCAATAGTACTTACTAACGACGGGGTCGTCGAGGATTTGTACCTGGGAGGAAGTATTTCAACAAGATTGAAGTTTGCAGGCCTGGATGCCCTGATTATAAAGAAAACGTCCGATAATAAAACTATCATCGAAATTAAAAACTCGGAAGTGTATTTTCACAACGAAGGAACTGACATTCAATCCCTGGGTCTAACCGGAAAAAGATGCTTGATAGAATTTGACGGCAAAAAAGTACTATCAGACCAATACTTCACTACTCCGGATGATTATCTTGAAAAAATATTTACTGAAAAAAACATAGGGGGAATATCTATAACAGGGACCGAAATATTTTCTCCCAAAAATTTTGATGAGTATAAAAAAATATATTCTGAAATACTGGAGAGAAAGGACGAGTTAAGAGTTCTGGAGGGCAACTACCCATCATGCTCAAACTGCCCCATGGGATGCGGAAAATCAAAGGTAGGAGAAATCGGCGGCAATATTTTGGTAAATAGTCTTGTTGCGTGCCAATTTGCAGATAAAATATATACTGATATAGGAACGGTTTTTTCATGTCTGAATGTTTTAGGATATGATTACACACACGAGGATATAGAAAATCTTCCGGGACTAATAGAAGAAACAATTAAGAATATATCTTAAATATGAAATACGTAATAGCCAACTGGAAAATGAATATGGATTCAAGGGACCTTGCAAAATGGTCCGGATCATTTAGCAAAAAATATAAGGAAATTAAAAAAGATTGGAGAAAAAGAAAAATCATGGAAGAAAGATGGCCGAAAATAGTGCTGTGTCCATCGATGATATACATTCCGGCGATGTGTGAAATAGCACAAAAGGTAGGAGTACAAATAGGATCCCAGGACGTCTCACCTTTTGAAAGAGGGGCACACACAGGTGAAACAGGTTCTTTTCAAATTAAAAACTTCTGCAGATACTCCATAGTCGGTCATAGTGAAAGAGGTGAGCCGATAGAAGTTGTAGAAAGAAAAAGAGATACGTGTTTTAAGGAGGGGGTAACACCGATAGTTTGCTTCGTTAACCCCGGGGATTTGATAAGACTCTATAAACCCGGCGCTATAATGGCATGGGAAGACCCTCAAAATATCTCAAAAGATGGGGTTTACAGAGCAGAAGATCCTGAAAAAATCTCTGCGATAGCAAAAGAAATTAGAAAAATACTGCCTCACGACGCTCCAATTGTATACGGCGGTTCTGTAAATGAAAAAAACATATCTTCAATATCTAGAATAAGTGAGCTTGACGGAGCTCTCATTGGAAACGCAAGCCTTGATTCAGAAATTTTTGCCGCTATAATTCGATATTACATTTAGGATTAAGTAATTAATTTCACTAAATATAGTATATTAATTCTATCGGTCCAAATTTTGCAATGAATTATACTGACATATCAAAACAAAGAAAAATATCAAGTAAAGACCTAAAAGGAAAAGGTAAGGCTAGGTTACCAATTCTATTTGGTGCGATACTGGTAGTGGGAACTATTCTATACTTTTCTAGAGACTATATCATAAGAGCATTTAACCCGATATCAATAGTTGGGGGATCAACCAAGCTGAATATAAGACAAACAGATGGCAGAACTAATATCCTTCTTCTAGGGTCAGACAAAAGAAACTTGGGTGCAGAAAGTGGGAGAAACACTTTAACGGATACTATACTTGTAGCTTCAATAGGTAATATAGATAATGACGTAGTACTAATCTCTCTACCCCGAGACTTATGGGTTAGCAACTACACTTTAAAAAACGATTACACTTATTCATCAAAAATAAACGAAGTATATACAAATGCAGGTATTGAGGAGTTAAGAAATCAAATGGAAGTGGTGCTGGGAATTCCTATGCATTACCATGTGTTGGTAACATTCGATCTTTTTGAAAATGTAATGAATATTCTTGGGGGTATAGATATTAATGTTGAAAGGTCTTTTACCGATAATCAATATCCTATTGAAGGAAAGGAAGCTGATACCTGCGGAGTCCCGAAAGAAGAAATTGAAAAACTCGAAAAAGAAGCGGAAGAAAATGAAGAGAAAATAAATTACTTTAGCTTATTCCCTTGCAGATACCAAACCATAGAGTTTAAAGAGGGTTTGCAAAAAATGGACGGCGAAACTGCTCTAAAATATGCTCGTTCCAGGCACGGCAACAACAGAGAAGGTACGGACTTTGCCAGGTCTAAGAGACAGCAAAACTTAATAATGGCAATTAAAAATAAAGCACTTTCCTTGGAAACCTTAATAAACCCTTCCAAATTAAAGGACTTGTATGATCAGTATGCATCAAATGTTGAAACTGATATAGATATTTCTTCCGTGCAAAGTTTTTTTCTTCTTTCGCAAAGATTAGATTTTGAAAAAGTAATATCCATAGTACTTGATGACAGAAGTGATGCAAATGAAGGCGGACTGCTCTACAACCCTACTAACGCTACTTTATATAGAAATCAATATGTGCTTGTTCCTCAAACAGGTGATTTTTCCCAAATACACGCTTACGTACAAAAATATCTATTCGGCAACAGGTGATTTTAAGTTAAAATAGAAAACATGATATACATTGTCCACGGAGAAGATCTGTCTAAATCAAGAGCCCTAATCCAAAATCAACAAAAAAAATCAGGTATTGAGACTAGGCTAGAATTTAACATATCAGATATAACAGCCGAAAATCTTTTTGAAAAAAGTTGCTCTAATGATCTTTTTGGGAATCCCCCGTTCATTGTTTTAGACGTAACAAGCGCCGGTAGGTTAAACATGGATTCATTTATTGAAAAAATGGAAAAAATTCCCGATTCTACAACTCTTATAATCCTTTCAGGAAAAACCTTACCTAAAACGAATGCGTTTATTAAAAACTCTTTGAAATTAAAAGCAAAAATGAATTTGAATGAAAAAGCACCCCAAAGTAATATTTTTAATTTCGTAGATGCTGTATTTTATAAACAAAGAAATAAGGCGTATTCAGAGCTCAATAAACTTTACAAAGATCAGGTTTCTCCTTTCGAGATTCTTACCATGATTTTTTACGGTTTAAGAACAGTTGCTTCCGCTAAATTCGAATCCCCCTCTCACAAAAAAGCCCATAATTTTGTTAAAAGAAAAACTGCTTCCCAATCCAAACTTTTCTCAGATACACAGTTGTTAGAAATAATTGAAAAATTAAGAAAAATAGATATAAAATCAAAACTAAGTGAGATAGATGAGGAATTACTAATTCCAATGGTTATAGAAACAGTGTTAAACTCTTAATAATGCCTATTAATAGCCCCGGTAAAAAAATTTATATCAAAGACGAGTCTTTTGATCCGATATACAAATCGGTAAATTATTCTTTTTTGTTCAAGACCAGAATGCTATCGGGACTTTTAATGGCGCTGGGGTTTTTGATATTAGGTACTCAGGTAATTTTACCTTTGGTATTTTTTAAAACTCAGGATACAGTAATAAAGCCCATGGAGAAAACAGTTTTAGGTGCTACAACAGGATTCAAGGATTTTGACTTTGAGGAAATCAAAAAAAATGATTCATTCATCGACAACCCGACAGAAATTCCTGAGTACTTTTATATAACAATTCCAAAATTAAAAATTGAAAACGCAATTGTTAAAAGTGAATTCGATGGTGCGAGTCCTGATGAATTCTTAGGTCACTACAAAGGGTCTTCCCTGCCCGGAGATCCGGGAGATTCTTTTATATATGGGCACTCCGTCTTACCGTGGTTTTTTAACCCAAAAAACTATAAAACTATATTCTCAACTCTGGGAAATCTAGAAGCCGGTGATGAAATAACTATCCAATATAGTGATAAAGAACTTATATACAGAGTTGAAGATAAAGCAACTCTACCACCAAATGAAGTAAAACCTTTAGACGGGTGGAAACCAAAATATCTTAACGAATCTACGGTGAGTCTTATGACATGTTGGCCTGCAGGAACAAAAACCAACAGACTAATAATTAGAGGGATATTGGTAAATTAAAAGGTTATCTTTTATAAACCTTTAGTTGTTTTTCTCTCAAAGCTACTCAAAGCTAGTTTCCTAGGATTTCTGTATACAAATATTGTTGCCGAGACAAATAAAACAAAAGCTGTAAAAAGACCAACAGTTATACTTGTAACCCCTGTATCTAAACTTGTGGTACTTTGAGTAGTCTCCCTAACAGTAACTTCTTCTGTTATTTCATCTGCACCAGCAAGAACTTGCCTTGGAGAAGCCATTGGATCCACATCAGCAATCTCACCAAAAATTGTTTTTTGAGATGTACTGTCGCCTCGAACATCCGGATCATCACCACCCTCAGAACGAGTTATCACGGTACTGGGAACAGATGTGTTTTCAGAATAATCAGACTCGTTTGTCATTAAATAGTATATTGTACTAAAAACTATAAGGGATATTGAAAGTGTTAATACAAATGTACCTAAGCCTTTTTTGGCTTGATTCTGAACGCTTGTATAATCTTTATTATTATTTTCCATAGGCAGGGTCTTTTAAACTTTTTATAAAGTCTACATCAATATTAACATTTAAGGGAGTGGCTCTGTCAAGTACTGTTGAAGGGAGAAGAAAACTTCTGTCTGACCTTTTCATTCCAATGATTGCCCATAGAAGTAAAACGGATAGAAATATTGCTAATGTGACAACAAAGTTTTTCATCTTATTTCCATTATGAACGATTGGATACTCATATTTAAAGTGTTTTCTCTATCTCCTATAGACAAACGTATATTTTCTATCTCAGTAATTCTACCTGATGTCTCTATACTTCTAACCAAATCGATTAGATTTCCTTTTCCGGTAATACCAAGTGTCATGGAAACTCTGGATTTATCTATTTTTCCAAAACTTATTCTATCCAAAGAGTAACCTGACTCACCGGCTAACAAAGCCAACTCTACCATATAAGTTTGCGGTTCAAAGTCATCAGGTAAAAATTGGTCCAGTATTTTAAAATCATCCCCAACGATATCTATTTTTTCCTTGGCTATCTTCAACTCCTCTATCTTTTTTTCAAGTTTTAAATTATTTTGATACATTTCATCAAGCACCTTTACGTTAGAGATAAATATTTTCGATACGGGATAAAAACCAAAGAAGCCGAAAAATAACAACGTAACTAACCCCCAATATATGTATATCTTAACTGCAACAGCCTCGTTTGATATAAACCTATTTATTGTATTATTAACCCAGTTAATTATTTCTTTCATTTGAAATTCCCATCTAATACAACGTTAAACCTATCCTTTGATTTATCTAAACTGGCAGACCTTATAATAATTTCCGACAACATATCTTTTTCCAAATATGTCATTATCAAATTAGTAAAATCCAAAGCACTATTTCCTAAAAAACTTATTGAAAAACCGGAACTATCTATCTGCATACTTTTTAACTCTATGTTAGGCCCTATATTATCTAACACAAACTCTGTCTTAAAAAGCAGGGGGTTTCTTTCGTTGGAAAATTTCTTATATGCTAAAGTTTTAGCATCAATACTCTTTGCAATTTCCTCAACATCAGCATAAGAATCTACTTCAAGGATTAATTGTTTTTGAAGATTTTTTTGGAAATTTATTACTGTTGAAGCTGCAAAGTTAAATATTAAAATCACCCCGAATACTACACTCATAACTACGATAAAATACCGTATTATTAACACTAATTTTATTGCGTACTTAGGAACTACATGGATGCGCTGGGTAGTGTTTACAAGGTTGAAATCAGAACTTAAATCTTTTATCTCCTTATTTTTTCTTCCTTCCGGAGGCGCTTGCGGATTTGGTTTTTGTTTCTCCTTCTTGAAGATTGAGGGCAGCAATTTTTCTAGCATATCTAGATTTTACCCTATTTGCCTTATTTTTATGAATAGTTTTTTCTTTTGCTGCTTTATCGAGAGATTTCTGAAGAGAGACGTACTTTTCCTTAAGTATTTTTTCATCTTCTTTCTCAGTAATTGCCTTAGAAAGAGACTTTTTAGCAGATTTAAATCTACCCTCCCACATATCGTTGTGGGACTTCTTTCTAGCAGAAGATCTAACATTCTTTTTTGCTGACTTAGTGTTTGCCATAATCGGGTTGTATAATATCATAACTAAGGCAAAGTAAAAAGTACATACTTGGGTAAATTTTTATGGCAGTAAAAAACGGAACAAAGAGTCTAAATGGATTTTTGTTCAAAACACAAAATACAATACTATCGGCAGCTATGGTCCTAGGGCTAGCAAGCGGTGTTAGTGCAATTTTAGGCTTGGTTAAAACCAGACTGCTTGCCTCTTATTTTGGAGTATCAAGAGACTTGGCAGTTTTTTATACCGCAGACAGAATACCAAACCTAATATACTCAGTCATAATAGTCGGGGCCGTTTCAACAGTATTTATTCCCATTTTTACCGGCCTCCTGAAAAAAGATGAGGACACTGCGTTTCAGGTAGCTTCATCAATAATAAACACAACCCTTTTATTTTTTATCGTTACCGCAGGGATTATTTTTTTGATATCCCCCAGAATAATAAATCTCCTTGCAGTGGGTAATTTTTCAAATGAGGAAATATTATTGGGGGCAAATTTAATGAGAATTATGCTTGTTTCACAAATATTGTTGGTAGCCGGAAGTCTTTCCACAAGCATACTTCAATCTTTCAAATACTTTATCATCCCGGCTTTTGCACCAATTTTTTACAACTTGGGAATGATAGTTGGGATTGTTTTCTTATCAAATAAGTACGGTATATACGGCCCAGCTGCAGGTGTAGCTCTAGGTTCAATTTTTCATTTTGGAATTCAACTCCCGTTATTGAAAAAATCTGGTTTTAAATTTTCACTATCTCTAAACTTTGCGGATAAGAATTTTAAGAAAATGCTCACACTTGTACCACCAAGAATAGCAAGTGTACTAATATCAAATGTCATTCAAACTATAAATAACAGTTTGGCTATTGTTGTATCTGCATCATCAGTAATATTTTTAAAATTTGCTGACCAGCTGCAAACCTTCCCGGTAAGCTTATTTGGCATATCCATGGCGGCAGCCAGCCTACCAACCCTATCCTCTCAATCGGGTCAGGAGGATAAAGAAAAATTTAAAGAAACTTTTTTAACATCACTGCATCAGATGATGTATCTTGTTATGCCTTTAAGCGCCATATTACTCATTCTAAGAGTTCCTGCGGTAAGACTTGTATATGGAGTCAGTAATTTTCCATGGGAAGCTACCATAAGGACCGCACAAACACTTGCTTTTTTTAGTATTTCGATATTCTCTCAAAGCGCGAATTACTTGGTAACCAGAGCTTTTTATGCATTAAAAGATACAATCACCCCTGTAACAATAAATGTCATCACCGCGATAATAAACGTTATACTATCAATAATTTTTGTCGTCTACATGAAGCTGGGGGTTTGGTCAATCGCACTTTCCTACACCATAACGTCAGTCTTAGATATGTTCTTGCTGATTATTTACTTAAATAAAAAGGTCGGGGGTTTTAATAAGGAAAAACTTTTTATACCTTTAACCAAAATCTCATGGGCAACTGCTTCTATGGGAATAATGTTATATGTGCCTATGAAACTGCTGGACCAATATGTTTTTGATACCACAAGAACCCTAAACTTATTAATTCTCACTGTAACCGCAGGATTAATCGGTATGGGAACTTATGTTCTTTTAACAAGCCTTCTAAAAGTAGAGGAGATTGAACTTTTTTATAAATTAACAAGAAAATTAAAACTATCTAAAAGTGAGATAAAGGCCGAGGCTGTAGATCTCACGACAACAGAACAAGAAACTGTATAATCACAACATGTCACAAACGGATATTAGAAATTTTTGCATAATCGCCCACATCGACCACGGCAAGTCTACATTGGCTGATAGACTATTAGAAATTACCCATACTGTAGACAAAAGAAACATAATTGAACAAACTTTGGACTCAATGGATTTGGAACGAGAGAAAGGAATTACTATAAAACTAAAAGCGATACGAATGAAGTATAAAAATTATCAGGTTAATCTGATAGACACACCCGGGCACGTAGATTTTTCGTATGAAGTTTCAAGATCACTGGCTGCATGTGAGGGGGCTGTTCTTTTAGTAGATAAATCGCAGGGAATTCAAGCTCAAACAGTTTCAAATTACTACAAAGCTATGGATTCCGGATTAAAAATAATACCTGCAATAAACAAGGTAGATCTGGATACCGGTGATATAGACGCTCTAAAAAAGGATATGTCTGAAACTTTCGGGTTTGATGAAAAAGATATTCTTTGCGTTTCAGGAAAAACAGGAGAAGGGGTTGAAAAACTCCTTGAAAAAATTATAGAAGAAATACCTGCCCCATCAGGTGACCCTCGTAAACCTTCACGCGCCTTGGTTTTTGATTCTTCTTACGATGAATATTTAGGCGTTGTAGCTAACATTAAAGTTGTGGATGGTAGTTTTATAAATCAAAGGGGTAAAAAAATTAAACTGTTAGCAACACATGCTTCCGCATCTCCCGAAGAGTTTGGTTTTATAAAATTAAAGAGATTCAAAACAGATGAGCTTTTAACAGGAGAGGTCGGTTACGTTGCAACCGGACTTAAGGATATTCACACGGTGAAAGTCGGAGATACCTTAAGCTGGGAGGGGGAAACCCCTACTCCGTTGCCTGGGTACAAAGAAATAAAACCTTTTGTTTTTGTTTCTATTTATCCAATTGATAATTCAAAATCAACTCAATTAAGAGAGGCCTTGGAGAAACTTTCTCTATCAGATTCTTCTCTAACTTTTGAACCTGAAAATAATACGGCGCTGGGATTTGGTTTTAGATGCGGATTTCTAGGTCTTCTGCATGCCGAGATAGTTCAGGAAAGACTTGAACGTGAGTATAATTTGAATTTAATTTCCACCACTCCGGCTGTTAAATACAATGTCATAAATACAAAGAATGAAGAATTTTATATCACTTCTCCATCAGATCTTCCTGACGTTACAAGTATCAGAGAGATTCAAGAACCATGGATACTTTGCAAAATAATATGCCCGGCAAAATATTCGGGTCAGGTAATGACTCTTTCTACAGAGAGAAGAGCCATAATGAAAAAAATGGAATACCCGAATGAGAACAATGTCTTTTTTGAATATGAGCTTCCCTTAGCTGAACTTGTATATAACTTTTTTGATGATTTAAAAAGTGTTTCTTCGGGGTTTGCGAGTTTGGATTATGATTTTTTGGATTACAGAAAGGTTAATGCAGTAAAACTTAATGTTCTTGTTCATGGAGAAATTGTGGAACCATTAACAAATATTGTTCTTAGGGATAATGCTCAAAAGATAGGAAGAAACCTTCTTAAAAAATTAAAAGAAATTATTCCCCGACAACAGTTTGCAGTTTCTTTGCAAGCTGCAGTTGGAGGGAAAATATTAGCTCGGGAGGATATACCTGCTATGAGAAAGGATGTCTTAGCTAAAATGTCCGGAGGTCACAGGGAGCGAAAAGATAAGCTGCTGGATATTCAAAAGAAGGGTAAAGAAAGAATGAAAAGGATTGGTAAGGTTGATATTCCCCAAGAGGCGTTTAGGCAGATTCTGACGAAGTAGGTTTCCGGGCTGAGCCCGCGGGCTCAGCCCGGAGGTTCGACCCCAATAAAAAAGCTCTGTAATCATCTGCCGGGCTCAGCCCGGAAATACCGGAAATAATCCTTGGGTCGATGAATAAATATTCCCAGGTGCGACCTAGGTACACTCTTACGCTTGAATATGAGTACTCCAAAAAATCTTTTCCCTCTTCATTTGTATGAATATATCTTGATACATTTAATAAATCCCCATCACTTTCTATGAGACGTGCCTTATAAATTCCTTGGAATAAGTGCCCTACTCTTTTATATTTGTTATTTATCCTCATAGTAAAACTTGTTAACAGACTGTGCATAAATTCAGTTAAAGCTGTTTTATCGTTTTGCTGAATTAAAAAGTGAAAATGATTATTCAAAAGACAAAAAGCTAACATGTTTACCCTACCTTTATAACTTTTGGTGTATTTATCAAAATTCGGAGAATTACCTAAGATATAATGGTCTATCAACCCAATAAACAAATTAAAATCAGAATCGTTAAAAAATACGGCCTCTTTATTAACACCTCGATTATACACATGATAAATACCGCCTTCGATAAATTTTTTACGCGCATTTTTCATTGGCATAGTTTTAGAGATTTACCATTTACCAGGCTCAGCCCGGAGGTTCGACCCTCAGTAAAAAGACTCTGTGATCATCTGCTAGGCTCAGCCCGGTAAAAACTACACTAGCACAACAAAAGATCGGAGGTAAGAGAGTAAATTCTATTGAGAATAGAGAAAGGGCTCAGCCTAGGGCTGAGCCTAGAAAAACAAGGCCGCCTTCGGCGGCCTTGTTTGAAAATTTTAAATTACCAAATTCCTAATCTCTACGAACGCACCTAACAGCGTAGCTAGTAGTCTTAAAGTTGAAGTTGGCGTAACCGCTACGCAAGTGGACGTACCAAGCGCTAGTGCTACCACTGGAGCGCTCAGTAGATGACCAAAAGAAGCTAGTAGTAGTGAATGTAGAACCTGCTTGGTTATATATTCCATTACTATATGCCGTATTAAACTCCTTTTGAGAAGGAAGATACCAATCCGTATCTGCTGATTGACCTTCTTGTGATGCAAGAGACAGTGTTGCACATGCATTTATTGCATCACCACATGCAGGAGATGTATTAGATGATGTATATGAGCTTCTTGGAATAGAATCAAAGAAAGGACAGCTTCCTGATGAAATGGCAGAAAAAGAGTTAGTATATGAA
>JAHYJU010000029.1 GCA_019428825.1 Patescibacteria group bacterium
GTTGGGAACCTTATATACTTAACTGATTTTTCTTTTAGATTTACTTCTAACCAGTCGGGTAGTATAAAACCTTCTCTTAAACTTATTTTGTCAAAACTTACGGGTTTGATTATATCACCAATGTTAACTTGCATCGAAGGGATGTTGATTTTTTTATCATTTACCGTAAATAAACCTCTTCTGATGTTTTGTCTAGCTTGTGCTCTTGATACTGCAAAACCGCTTCTGTAAACCAGATTGTCAAGTCTGGATTCAAGTTTTTGCATTAAAATATTTCCCGAAATTCCTTTAGTTTTTAAAGCTTCTTTAACATAATTTCTGAATTGTCTCTCTAATAATCCGTAAAGTCTTTTAGCTTTCTGCTTTTCCCTAAGCTGTTTACCATACTCAGATAAAGCTTTCCTGCTGGTTCCATGCTGGCCCGGTGCTTGAACCTTTTCGTTTAGAGGGCATTTTTCACTTTCGCATTTTTTGCCTTTTAAGTAGAGTTTTACACCCTCTCTTCTGCATAATCTACATTTTGGTCCGGTATATCTAGCCATCTTTAAATTCTTCTCCTGTTTTTCGGTCTGCACCCGTTATGTGGCATGGGTGTTTGATCTGAAATTGATACAACATTAAGTCCTGAAGTTTTTAGTGCTTTAATTGAAGATATTCTTCCCATCCCCGGTCCTTTTACAAAGACCGCCACTTCTCTTAAACCGGAGCTAAATGCTGAGGCACCTGCTTGTTCTGCAGCTCTTGTTGCTGCGTATGGTGTTGATTTTCTTGAGCCCTTAAAACCCGATTTACCCGAACTTCCGGTAAAAAGAGTATTACCTTGATCATCGGTAATAGTGATGATTGTATTATTCATACCGGCTGTAATAAAAGCCTTTCCGGTTGTTGGTATTTGTTTGTCTTTCTTTTTTTTTGCCATATATTTATTTTATTAATAAAACCCTATTTCTTTGCTAACTTTCTTTTTTGACCCCCTACGGTCTTTTTCTTACCTTTTCTTGTCCTGGCATTTGTTCTTGTTCTTTGACCTCTTGTAGGTAGACCTAGGTGGTGTCTTAAACCCCTATAACTTTTAATTTCTTTTAATCTTCTAATATTTGATGTAACTATTCTTCTAAGTTCTCCCTCCACGGGAATTTCCATGGAAGATATCGCGTTGTTTATGTCTGCAATCTCTGAATCAGTAAGATCTTTAGCCCTTTTATCAGGATCCACTTTTGCAATTTCCAAAACTTCCTTTGCCATCGTGGGGCCGATACCTTCTACGTATCTTAGTGATGCTTCTATTCTTTTTTCATTGGGTATATCCACACCCTTAATTCTAGGCATTTATCCTTGTCTTTGTTTGTGCTTGGGGTTCCTTTTACAGATAACCCTTACAACACCCTTTCTTTTTATTACTTTGCAATCTTTGCAAATTGGTTTTACTGAAGCTTGTACCTTCATAATTATTTATAAATCAGATTCTATCTCAAGCGGAAAGTTATTCTTCCTCTTGTTATGTCGTGGGGGGAAAATTCTACTCTAACTTTATCTCCCACTAAGACCCTGATATGCTGCTTTCTCATTTTTCCGGATATCATTGCCAACGCAGTTGTATCGTCTTCAAACTGGACTTTAAACATCCCACTCATTTGAGTTTCAATTACTTTTCCTTCTTTTACTATTACTTCTTTTGTAGACATCCTTTAAATGACGCGCTTGATTGTATCAGAACAATTTTTTCAGGTCAACAACTCAATTTGTTTAATAAAAAATTTCTTTTTGTTTAAAACAAAGAGTTATCTGTTCCTGAAAATACAACTGATACGATGTATTATTGCTACGCTAATGATTTATATTACCATCACTTATTGAAAAAGCAACGGAAAGAGTATTTAATGTAAATCATGCTTGATATAAATTACATTAAAGAAAATAGTGAGTTTGTTAAAAAAGTTGTTAAATATAAAGGTGTGAAAGATGTAGATGTTGAAGGTTTATTAGGCATTTACGAACAATATTTGAATGTTTTAAAAGAAGTTGAAAATTTAAGAAACTCTCGAAACGAGATATCTTCAAGTGTTTCAAGAGTAGGGGGAAAACAAAGAGAAGAGTTGATATCTAAGGCCACAAAAATTAAGAATGAACTTTCGGAAAAGGAAGAGGTTTTAAATGATTTGAAAATTAAGATAGATGCTACCCTACCTTCAATTCCTAATGTTATATCAGATGAAATGCCTATTGGAAAAGATGAGAGTGATAATTTAGTTCTTAAAGTTTGGGATCCTGAAAAAGGTTATTTGAAAACAGACATACCTCTTAAATACGATGATATATCTTATGCGCCTGAACAAAAGTTTGATTACAAAGATCATATTGAAATTGGTGAAAAATTAGACTTAATCGATGTCGAGCAAAGCGGAAAAGTTTCAGGTAGCAGATTTTGTTATTTAAAAAATGAGGCTGTTATTATTCAGGATGCAATTTCGGCAATTTTAAAAAAAGAACTTTTAAGAAGAGGTTTTATTCCATTTATACCTCCTCTTTTAGTCAAAGAAAGATCTCTTTTTGGAACCTCCCATTTTCCTGAGGGTAGGTCCCAGGTTTACGAAATAAAAAATGAAAATGTAGAAGAGGGAAATTCTCTTTTCTTAGTAGGTTCGTCTGAACCATCAAATTTTTCTTACTTTATGGATAAGGTGCTGAAAGAAGAGGAGCTTCCTATCAAAGTTTATGCACAGACTACCTGTTTTAGAAGTGAGGTTGGATCATGGGGAAAGGATGTTAGAGGAATCAAAAGAGTTCATCAGTTCGATAAACTTGAGATGAATTGTGTTTGTAAGGAAAATCAGGAAAGGGAAGTGTTCGATGAGTTCATCGAGATAAATGAGTGGCTTTTTCAACAATTGGAGATTCCTTATAGGGTAATAAATAAGTGCACGGGTGATTGTGGTTATAATGCTTCCTATTTTCAATATGACATTGAGTCATGGAGACCCGGGGACAAAGAATACATGGAGGCGGGAACTGACACTATGACAACCGATTATCAAGCCAGGAGATTAAACATTAAATATAGGAACAAAGAAGGATTAAAATTTGCAAGAACAGTTAATGATACAGGAGTAGCTTTTGGAAGGGCTATTATTGCGATATTGGAGAACCACCAGCAAGAAGATGGTTCCATTAATATTCCAAAAGCGCTGCACCTCTATACAGGTTTCAAAAAGATTCTACCAAAGGCTTAATTATGATACGATTTTATTAATGAGTGTTTTTGATGGGCTTAAATTGCCCAAAGTTATTTATCAAGTAGAATCAAAATTGAACGGACTTATAAAAGTATACGATATTGGGACCACTAGGAAAATAATTGTTAATAATATTGTGCAGTCTATAAATCCTGATTCTCCGTCTTGCCAAAAACTAGTTTGGGGTCAACTAGTCAACTCGTTAAAAAATAGGCTACCTGTAGCAGAAAAGATTTTAATTTTGGGCATGGCTGGGGGTACAATGGCTCACCTGATTTCAAGAAATTATCCCGATATTAAGATTACAAGTGTAGAGTACGATGAGGTTATGATAGATATTGCTAAGAAATTTTTTAATATAGATTCAATCCCAAATCACAAGATATTAAATGAAAATGCTTTAAAAGTAGTAGTAGAACCCGAGGAGTACGATATGTCTCTTGGAAGTTTTGATGTGTTGATAGTAGATATTTTTAATGGAGAGAAATACCCCGATCTCGGTAAAACCGGAAATTTTATATCTGCTGTAAAAAGATTAGTAAGGGAAGACGGCTTGTTAGTTTTTAATAGAATTTATACTAAAGATTTTCAGGATGAGGTTAATTCTTTCATGAATAATTTAAATGATTTTATCCCCAACTTTGAATCTGAGATAGTTGCAGGCTACACTAACTCAGACAACATTATAATTTTTGGAAAGGTTTAGCATGTCTATTTTTCAGGCATTATTGCTTGGGGTCATTCAAGGAATAACCGAATTTTTACCCATTTCATCATCCGGGCATTTGGTGGTGCTCCCTAAGATATTTGGTTGGGAGGAGCAATCACTAGCGTTCGATACCACATTACATATAGGGACAGCGTTAGCTCTTATCGTGTGTTTTTGGAACGACATTATTTCAATTATAAACTCACTTTTCAAGGATATTGTAAAAAGTAAAAAATCTATCAAAGATTTTTCTCCGGATTCAATTTTGGGAGTAAAGGTTCTGCTTGGTTCTGTACCTGTAGGTTTGATAGGTTTTATATTTTCAGATATTTTTGAAAATGTTTTTAGAGGATTACTAAGTGTTTCAGTATTTTTAATTTTCGGAAGTATACTAATGTATATTGCTGAGTCGGGTTATAAAAAAAGATTAATAGTTAAAGACGATATCTCATTGGGGAAAAGTTTTATGGTTGGGTTGTTCCAAATCTTAGCATTGTTTCCGGGAGTATCAAGATCAGGTGCTACTATATCCGGAGGTATGTTGTTTGGATTGAGTAGAAAAGAATCTACCAGGTTTTCTTTTTTACTTTCCATCCCAATTGTATTGTCAGCGGGGATATATAAACTTTTTACCTCTTTTTACTTTACTAATGTAATGGACATTATAATAGTGCTTGTCGGATTCACTTCAAGTTTTATAGTAGGGGTATTTGCAATTAAGTTTATGCTGAGGTTTGTGAGAAATAATAAACTCTATCCTTTTATTGTTTATAGGTTGTGTTTAGCTCTATTTTTGATAATCCTTAATTTAATTTAAATAAATCTGTTAAAATCATTCTGCTATGTTTGGTTCTCTATTTGATACAAACGAAAAACAAATAAAAAAATTAAAACCCATTGTTGAGGAAGTTAACTCATTTGAAGAAGATATAAAAAAACTTTCACAGGAAGATGTGAGAAATAAAACTACTGAGTGGAAAGAAAAGTTTAAGCAGACGGATGAAAAAAATTATGATTCCTACACGAGGGAAATTCTTCCCGAAGCTTTTGCTTTGGTCAGGGAGTCTGCTCTCAGATCTTTAGGTATGAGGCACTACGATGTTCAGGTTCTGGCCGGGATAGTATTACACGAAGGAAAGATTGCAGAACAAAAGACGGGTGAAGGAAAAACTTTGACGGCAACACTACCTTTATATCTAAATTCTTTAACCGGGAGAGGTGTTCACTTAGTCACGCCCAACGATTATTTATCAAGACACGGTGCAGGTTGGATGGGTCCTCTTTTTGATTATTTAGGAGTTTCGGTGGGGGTAATAATGCAGGAAAGGGCCTTTATTTATGACGCATCTTTTCAGGGAACTGAATTTGAGGATGCTTATTCTATTCACTTAAGAGAGAGCACTAGGCAAGAAGCTTATCAATGCGACATAGTATATGGAACTAACCACGAGTTCGGGTTTGATTACTTAAGAGATAACATGACCAGATCTTTGTCTGAGATGGTTCAAACAAATCCTAATGGAGGTTGGGGAGTTCATAATTTCGCAATCGTTGACGAAGTTGACTCTATATTAATAGATATGGCCAGAACTCCTTTGATAATTTCCACTGCAGATGCTAAACCAAGCGAGAGGTACCATCAGGCGAATGGGATTATTAGATCACTTGCAAAAGATACGGATTATGAAGTTGAAGAAAAGTACAGGAACGTTGCTTTGACAGATTTGGGCATAAGAAGAGTTGAAAGACTTTTAGGAATAGAGAATTTGTATGAGCAGGATTTTGAGATGGTTCATCTTATTGAGCAGGCTCTTTCTGCAAATACTCTATACGAAAAAGATAAAGATTATGTTGTAAAAAATGGAGCAGTAGTTATTGTTGACCAATTTACCGGAAGGCTTTTACCCAGCAACAGGTTTTCTCATGGACTTCATCAAGCGATAGAAGCAAAGGAGGCCGTGACGATACAGCAGGAATCAAAAACATTGGCAGAAATCTCTTATCAAAATTATTTTAGGATGTATAAAAAATTGGCTGGTATGACGGGTACTGCTGCTACCGAATCGGAAGAATTTTTCAAAATATACAAACTTGAAGTTGTCATAATTCCCACAAATAAACCTTGTATAAGAAAGGATGACAACGACGTTGTTTATAAAACAGAGTCTGCAAAATTCAAAGCGGTGGCGGATGATATTGAGGAAAGATATAAAAAAGGTCAACCGGTTTTAGTTGGTACTACGTCGGTTGAGAGAAGTGAGCTTTTGCATAATTTTCTTCAGAGAAGAGGTATTCCCCATGAAATACTAAACGCCAAGAACCACGAGAAAGAAGCTATGATAATTGCTCAAGCGGGAAGAGAGGGTTCCGTCACAATCTCAACTAACATGGCAGGTCGTGGTGTTGACATTCTACTTGGCGGTGATCCTCCTGATGAGGGGATGCAGAAAAAAGTTATTGAGGCCGGAGGTCTATATGTTATCGGTACTGAAAGACACGAGTCCAGAAGAATTGATAATCAGTTAAGGGGTAGGTCCGGGAGACAGGGTGATCCCGGAGAATCAAAATTCTTTGTTTCTTTACAGGATGATCTTATGAGAGTTTTCGGCGGAGAATCTGTTTCCAGAATTATGGATAGGTTCGGGTTGGATGAAAATGTTCCTTTGGAAGCAGGTATTGTTTCAAAATCCATTGAAAACGCTCAAAAGAGGGTTGAGGGATTTAACTTTGATAGAAGAAAACAATTGGTTGATATGGACGATATTATGAACACTCATAGGGAAGTGATTTACAAACTTAGAAGAAGAATTCTTGAGCTCGGGGAGGGTAATGAGGATTATAAAGATTGGTTAATTGAAAAGTTTAGCGAGTCATCTTCTTTGACCGATGAATTATGGAATCAGAGAGAGGAAGAATTTGGTAAGGAAATATGGTTTAAGATTGTTAGTAGTTTTGGATGTCCTGTAATAGATTATCTTTGGATGGACCACTTGGTTGATATGGATCAGGTTAGAGAAGGAATAGGTTTAAGAGGATACGCTCAAAGAGATCCAATGGTTGAGTACAAAAGAGAGGGTCATGAGAGGTTCGAAATCCTTGTTTCCAAAGTTTATTCAATGGTTGGAGATAGATTAGCATCTATTTCTAAAGACGCGGTTCCGGAGAGGAAAGATCGGGGAATTCAATCTGAAAGATTAACCTATCATAGGAGTGAGTTGGAAACAGGCGTTTCAGAAGAAGGTATGGAGATGCAGGAAAGGAAGGTAGTAGATGAATCCGGTAGGGAGTTAAAAGTTGAAAAGATAGAATCGGGAAAAGAAAAAGTTGGTAGAAATGATCCCTGTCCCTGCGGTAGTGGGAAGAAGTTCAAGAATTGCCACGGAAGAAACGTCTAGAATTATTTACTCACTTTCGCACTGCAATTCTTGCGTTGCTTGAGTCTAAAAATTGCCACGGTAAAAACTTTTAGAGTTAATTACTAAGTCTCATACTAACCATTAGGAATTACTTGAAGTAACACCTTTTAGTTGTTTGTTTGTAAGATCAGTTGATTTACAGTTTTTAATCCACCTACACAATCTGTGCTAGTAGGGTCATATTGTAGACACATCTCGAAATACTGTTTTGCTAACTCGGGTTTTCCTTCTTCCAGATATATTATGCCTAGTTTGAAGGCGGAGGGATATAACCTGGGGTTCATTTCCAAAGATCGTAAAAGGTATTTTTCAGCTCTTTCGTAATCTCTTTTGGTCATATAAATATGTCCTATGTTATGTACTGCATCAGCATAGTCAGGTTTTAAAGCAACCGATCTTTTGAAATTTTCCAGAGCTCCATCAAGATCTCCCTCGTTTGCCAACACGTCTCCCATATTATTGTAAACACGATAACTGTAAGGAGCTGTTTTTTTAGTTGCTATCCACAAATTTTTGCTGTTTCTTAAATCATTGTTTCTGAAAACAGTTCTTATTGAGTAGAGAAGTATTATTATAATAGATGAGTAAAGAACAAAATTTGATTTAGATGAAGTTTTAACATATTTTTTATTTCCGTTGTTTCCTGACAACTTTTTATCTACCCATATTAGACCTATTATAATTATTACCGAAGAAAATATTGATGGGATATATTGATATCTTTCAGCAGCTATCCACGCAATTATTACCGGACTAAATGATGGTAGTATGGAAAAAATCATCATTAACATAAGACCTGATACTCTTCTGTCTTTTTTCCAAAAGTAGAAAATTCCGAATATTACTAACATTGTGACGAATACCATGAAAGTATATTCAGTTGGGTTAATGAATTTCCCTTCATGGTAAATACTTAAAGTCCTTGGATAAAAAGTAGTTTTGTACTGCATGTATATTGTGTAGGGAATTCTATTTAAAAGTGGGGTAGCAGTTTCTGTATCTATATAGTATAAGGTTTCTAAACTCTCGATTCTTTCTTTAAAAAACGATGGTATTACGGTTGCCAAGAAAATTAATGAGGTTATAAGGTAGGGTAAGTACTCTTTAATATTTTTAAATTTAATTTTTTCTTCTATGATGAACTGATCCATAATTACGACTAAAAAAGGAGCTACAAGCAGCCACCCACCCGATCTAAAGAATATTAATCCGATAGCGTAGAGTAGTGCGGATGTGAGTAAGTACTTCTTTTTAAGAGATTTCTTATATAGGGCAAAGAAAATTAGTATTGGAATAATTATATTTGCTCTTATTATATACGGATATCCTGCATGCCAACTTATAGACTCTGTATTTGCAGGATGAGCTAGGAAAAGAAATGTTGAAATTACAGAAATTTTTTTTCCAAAAAGAATTCTAAGTAGTAAGAAAACTAAAGCACCATTTAGGATGTGATGTAGAATTGACTGAACATGATAGGCAGAAGAGTTGACACCAAATATTTTGTAAAATATAGCAATTGTTATACCAAATCCGTCCAGCGCTTTCACTGGACTTAAAATATTGTGATAGTATGTTTGTTCCAGCATTTTCGAATAATCATCAAGGTTTACAAATTCTCCGGTTACAATATTTGCATAAATAAGAAGGGTAAAAATACTAATCACAAATAAGATTACTTTGTTGGATCCGGCAAATCTTAATAGGTCCGAAAAGGTTTTTATTTCAGAGTCATTGTTCTCTAGTGAAATTAAATTTTTTTCTTTTTTATTTTTCATTTCGATATATTCTACTATACAATATCAAGTGCTTAACATATTATACTAATCAGATGAAGATTAAAAATTTTATTTTAGAAATAATTGAGACAATTTTAATGTCGGGGATTGTTATCTTGGCCCTATACTATTTTATTGCTTCCGTTGAAGTGGTTTGGGGTCCAAGCATGGAACCTAATTTTCACTCAGGTGAAAGAATTTTAGTAGATAGAATTACAAAAAATCTATCCCCGTTAAAAAGAGGGGAGATAGTTGTATTTTATCCTCCGGGAGATGATGATAAGCACTACATTAAAAGAGTAGTCGGGGTACCCGGCGATGTTTTTAAAGTAATTAACTGTGAGATAGTGATATCAAGGGATGGTGAGCACTATGTGTTAAATGAGGATTATTTAGATGAAAGCATTTGTACCCAGGCAGGTTCTAGGTTAAGAGAGGGAAGATCAATTAAACTGAATGAGGGTCAGTATGTTCTTTTAGGTGATAACAGGGATCAATCCCTTGATTCCAGAAACATCGGTGTTATAGATAGCGGGAGAATTATCGGAAGGGTGGTATTCAGATTTTGGCCTCCGGGAAAAATTGGCTTTGTGAACTAGTTATTGACACATTTTCCTTATTGTGATAACTTTCGCACTGTTCCAAACTCGGGCGCTAAAAATTATACATATGATGATACCCTTATGGGATAGGGAGATTTTTACTTTTGTCTGTGTTTGGGGGTACACAAGTTTGTAATTAAATAGTAGAATTTTAGATTAAAGGTCATTTATAAAAAAATTAATGCGCGAGACTTTTTTAAAAAGAAAAATAGCCCTCCCCTTACCTAATCTTGTAGGCGTTCAGCTAGAGTCTTTTGATTGGTTGAAAAAAGAAGGTTTAAAAGAAGTTTTAGATGAATTAGGTACTATAGAGGATAATTCAGGTAGAGGCTGGGTATTAACTCTTTCAGATCCCAGGGTTGACAAAGAAAACATTAGTATAGAGGAAGCAAAAAGAACAGGAAGAACTTATGATGCCGCATGGTATGTTCAAGCCACTATTGAAGATCCTATTTCCAAAAAGAAAAAAACTAACGAGATTTACATGGGTGATATTCCCCTAATGACAGAACAGGGGACTTTTATTATTAATGGTGTTGAAAGAATTATAATTAGTCAATTAATAAGATCCGAAGGCGTTTTATTCGGTGGAGACTATTCTCCCGTAACGGGACAATTCCTAGCTGGAGCAAAAGTATTACCAAAAAGCGGTGTTTGGTTGGAGTTTGAAACTTCCAGGACGGGTGTTATTACCTTAAGAATAGACAGAAAAAGAAAAATAACAGCAACAACTCTACTTAGGGTTTTTGGTTTAGAGACTGACGATGAAATTAGAGAGGCTTTTATAGATGTGGAAACAAATCCCGAGATAAATTTTACTGAAGCTACTTTAGCTAAAGATCCCTCATCCGGATTTGATGACGCTTGCATAGAGATTTACAAAAAGATGAGACCCGGCGAACCCCTAGTTCTTGAAAATGCAAAAGCTTTGGTTCATGCAATGTTCTTTAACAAACGAAGATATAGCATGGGGTCGATAGGAAGATTTAAACTAAATCAAACCCTGGGTTTAAATTTCCCTAACGATCCTAAGCACAGACTTTTACAGCTTGAGGATATAACTAAGATTCTTTCCAAGGTTATCGAGCTAAATAATGGTATAGGAGATCCCAGCGATGTGGATTTCTTGGGAAACAGAAGAGTTAAAAGTATGGGCGAATTACTTCAATGGCAGATGAGAGTGGGATTTTTGAGAATGGAAAAGAATATTAAGGAAAGAATGAGTCTATCACAAAGAGATATTTTACCCGAACCGTCAGCTTTAATTGCTCCCCGAGCTATAGCTGCAGCAGTCCATTCCTTTTTTGCAACCGGGCAGTTGTCTCAACTTCATGATCAGCAAAATCCTCTAACGGCTCTTGACCACTTAAGAAGACTTTCAGTTTTAGGTCCCGGTGGTTTGTCTAAGGAAAGGGCAAGTTTCTCAGTTAGAGACGTTCATAACTCTTATTTTGGAAGAATATGTCCCGCAAGAACTCCGGAAGGACCTAACGTAGGTTTAATCAACTATATGTCCATGTACGCCCGTGTAAACGAGTTTGGGTTTTTAGAGACTCCTTATGTTAAGTTAGAAAAAGATTCAAAGGGTAAGGTAAGAATTACTGATGAGGTAGTTTATCTTGCAGCATATGATGAGTACAATGTAAATATTACGGACCAATCAGTTGAGATAGACGAAAAGGGTTATATTTTAGATACACAAATACCAATAAGAAAAGGGACCGAATTTTCTCTGGATGATCCTTCTGTTGCCGAATATATTGAAGTTGTTCCCGCCCAAGTTCTTGGTGTTGTTGCAGGTTTAGTACCTTTTGTTCAAAACGACGAGGTTACCCGTATAACAATGGCTACCCAACAAATGTCTCAGGCAGTACCTTTGGTAAAACCCGAAAGGCCTATTGTAGGAACAGGTATTGAAGAAGAAGTCGCGAAAAATACAGATGCAATAATTTTAGCTGAAGACAACGGTGTTATTGATTATGCCGATGCTGAAAAGGTAGTTGTTAAATATTCCGGCAAGTCCAGAAAAACCGAGTATCTTACAAAGAAATTCATCCAGACAAATAGCGGCACAAGCTATAACCAAATTGTCAAAGTTGAAACAGGTCAAAAGATTAAAAAAGGTGATATTTTAGTAGAAGGTCCTGCGGTTGATGAAGGTGAGATAGCCATAGGTACTAATATGAAAGTTGCTTACATGATTTATGAGGGTTTAGAATACGAAGACGGAATAATCATTTCAGATCGTATAGTTAAGGAAGACGTTCTTACATCTATTCATATTCAGGATTATGTTGTTTCTGTACAAGAAACAAAATTAGGCTCGGAAGAAATTACTAGAGATATCCCTAATGTTTCAGAGGATACTCTAAGAAATCTTGATGAAAAAGGTATTGTTACGGTTGGGTCCAAAGTAAAATCCGGAGATGTTTTGGTAGGTAAGGTAGCTCCTAAAGGTGAAGTTGACCTTACATCCGAAGAAAGATTGTTAAGAGCAATATTCGGTGAGAAAGCAAAAGATGTTAGAGATAAATTTTTGGTTAAAGATTGAAATCTCAAAATCAAATAATCTTCTTAAAAATAAATCGATTGGATATCATGGTTAAAGACATATACAGGTTCAGCATTATATATATCAATTAATAGACCGCGAG
>JAHYJU010000063.1 GCA_019428825.1 Patescibacteria group bacterium
GTGGCACCACTACATTGAGGACCACTACCATCACAATCTCTACAACACCACCTCCAGCAAGAACAGTAAGTCGTTCTGGTTGGTGAAGCACAGCTGTCACAAAAAGTATGGTCTGGGTTAGCAGAACAATAAGTAGCATCATGACTTTCACCACACGGTACGGGACAGGACAGCCCAGCACGCCCATGACAGTCTGTAGTACTACTACAATAGTCACCAGGGGCATAGGGAGCATTCATGTCAGGCCAGCTACAAGTCGCATAAGCTGTATAATAAGTTCTCCTAACACCTCCACTTATAGTAATCAAAATTACAGATGATAACACTAAAAAAAATATCGTTTTGTGGGTTTTATTCATAGCAAACATTTATATCTCCAAAATATAAAGTAACAATATTAACTTCAGCAGAGGTAGATTCGCTTGTACTTAAAAATCCAAGTTTAATTGGAGCCCCAATTGGATAGTTTTCTAAAAGAAAAATTCTTTTCTCAGGCGTAATGTTCCGATTTGCTTCTTTTATCATATCAACTTTAAGATTATTGGGTGTGTTACTATAATCAACAAACACATCTGAAGCGTCAACTTCCTGGCCATTAATGATCATTACGTCGCTTCTACAGAAAAGGATAAAGTTATCAGATAGAGTAAAAGGGCCTCTTTCAGTCACAACATTTCCATTATCATAAGATGTAAATATTCCCCTAATCTCATTTTCTCCTGGCGTATATTCTTGAAGTAGCTGCCTATCACTTTCACTTAAATTGTTACCAAGCATATTTCCAAACGAAGATTCCCCAGAGTCAGAAGGTTTAGCAACTTCCTCTTCATTATCATAAGAAGTAGGAGAATAAAAAATCCTATCCCTAAAAACAAAACCCAAAACACCTAAAACCACCAATAACAACAAAGGAATAATAACTTTAATTAATGGTAATTTCTTAGAAACTTTTTCTTGAGAGGTTGTATTTTCGGGTACAGGTATATTATCCATTTTTATAATTAATATTTACTATTATATATATTAAAGAATTTTATAAAGCAACGCAACAATTACAAGTAAAACTAACAAGCACACTATCTCAAAAAACTATTCCTCACTCATCAAAACTCTTCCGACCTCGTCAACAATCTTATCCGGTGTTATTTCTGATTTTATTAGATATCCATCCGCTCCCTGGCCAAAAGCTTCCTGAATTATGTTTTCACTATTCAAGTTAGTTAGAGAAATTACAGGGCCTTTTTTAAGTTCGGGATTTTCTTTTATTTCCTTTAAAATTTTTAAACCATCTTTACCTGGAAGCATTATATCCAAAAGAAGAAGGTCCCAATGTTCATCTATTATCTTTTGCATGCCTACCGAACCATCAGCAGCTTGGGAAACTTTATAACCTGCTGTAGATAGAACTTCCGCATATATTTCTCTAATATCATGCTCGTCTTCTACTATGAGAATATTATTTTTTAAAACTTTCTTTTCATCCATACATTAAATGTAGCACTAATATTTTTAAATTTCTAGACTGAGTCCCGGACTCAGTCCGGAAACTAAGGTAGGGGTAACTGACTCAACTTCAAAATCTCATCACGATCATCTTCAACGGACACTTTACACAACCTTACCTCCCCGCACCTCTCACACTTATGAACAATAACTTCCTTCCCACCTTTAATTTTCAAACCCACAGGTTCCATTAAACCCCCACAACTTTCAGACCTATCCCCGGGAAAAACATCAACATGCATACTCCACAAA
>JAHYJU010000064.1 GCA_019428825.1 Patescibacteria group bacterium
TGACTACCTCCTGACCTATCTTAGGTCGTGTAAAGGTTTTAAAGAACATCTTATCTTACTTTCTCGCAAGATAAGCCCATATATATATTGTATCACGTTTTTATGTTTTTGTCAATCCAAAACTATATTTTTTCATAGAGGATATAATACATAATGTGATTTGGGCAAAAATTGTAATCCGTCGCTTTTTTAAGTATTTCCGGAGGAAATATAGATGGCGCAAGAAATATTGGCAATATTTTGGTATTTTAAATGATTTTCATTTAAACAAAAAGAAAGACATGCGATAGAATGTAGTTACCACTAACTATTAATTCTAAACACATGTCTTTCACATCAATTGTAATGTCATATAAAGAAAATTGCAAAGCCGAAGGCGAAATAATGACAAAGTTCAAAATAGCCAGGGGCTATTATTCAAATAAACATAGTCAAAAAGATATCGCGGTAAAAATCGGTTGTCATAAAAATACGATAAATAAAATTATTAAACTATGTCGAGAACGTGGTCCCGATGATGAGATGTGGGCATATTTAAAAGAGAAGATTCTAATTAGCGAAGATAAATTAAACAGTGTTTTTAGTTTTTTAAAAGGAGAATCAAGGAGACCGAATAAGTGCCAATTAGGATTTAAGGAGGATAGCCGTGAGGAGAAGCTGGTCATTGAAAAGTTCAATGATTGTAAGTATGGCTACAAAAGGATGTTCAGGCATCTAAAAAAGCAGGGTTACGATGTTCAAAGTACCTACACGCTAGGTAATATCAAAGGTGTTTACAGGCGGAATAAATTTAAGGTTAGAAAATTTCGCAGTGCCAATGGTGAGAGGCGCGCGCTGTATGACTATGATCTAATCGCCGCCTTTGAATATTTGCAGTATGACACGAAGGAAATAGCGGACATGCACGCACTGCCAGCTCATATCTACGCCAAGTTTAAGAATGGTAAAAAGCTACCTGGCTACCAATGGACTATTATTGATGCTAAGACCAAAATCAGGTTTTTAGCCTGGTCGCATACCAGAAGCAGTCTGTTTGGGGTTAGATTTCTGGAATACGTAATCTATTGGCTTAGATCCCATGGGATAGACACAAAGATTAATATCCAGATGGATATGGGGTTTGAATTCTATTCTGGTTCCAAAAGAAAACAGAAGAAGTGGAATAACCACTTCTCTAAATTAAATGCCTACGTCTATGATACCGAGGGAGCTAAATGGAAGCAAAATCTGGTTGAGAGAAGTCATAGAACGGATGATGAGGAGTTTTATTGCCCCAGAGGCAGTATGATGAATACCAAGGATGAGTTCTTTTTAGAGGCTCAATTCTGGATTATTTACTACAATAGCAGAAGTCACAGTGGGATTGGGATGAACGGATTATCACCCAAACAAAAACTGGAAAAACTGGGAATAATTAATGCCGACAAAATATGTAATTTCCCATGTTTAATATTGGATGATTTCTTCAAACCTTTTCAATCATTTTTTAATATTGAGATAAGCCAAGAAAAATTACCCCTAAAATCACAAAATGTTTTGACACCTTACCTTTTGGTTGACAATTCTAATAATTTATGCTAATTTTAGGTAAGTTCCTTCAACATTCCATTATTAGGAGATAGCGATGAAATTTATTGAAAAAAGAAAAAAGAAAATTTTTTCTGACAAAAACATTTCAGAGATGGTTAGAAATATTTCGGAAGAAATTTTATCAGAAAATTACTTTGGCTTAAGCGTATCTTCAC
>JAHYJU010000065.1 GCA_019428825.1 Patescibacteria group bacterium
ACCTAAATAAAAAATCCTTGGAAGAAATAAAAGAAAATTTGCCTTTTTTAAAGAAATTACCAAAAAGAATCGAATGCTACGATATATCAAATATTTCAGGCAAGGAAGCTGTGGGTTCGATGGTTGTAGCTTTAGATGGGAAAATTGAAAAAAGTGAGTATAAGAGATTTAAGATAAAGTTCAAACAGAAGCCTGATGATTTTGGCATGATGTACGAAGTTTTATATAGAAGATTAAAACGAGAATCTGAAAATAACGAAAGAAGCTGGGGTAAGCCCTATCTAATAATACTTGATGGGGGTAAGCCTCAAGTAAGTGCAGGTGAGAAAGTTTTAGAAGATTTAAAAATTTCAATACCCATTGTTGGTATTGCAAAAAAATTCGAAACTCTTGTTTATAAAGAAGGTGATAATTTTGCGGAGCAAAAACTCCCAAAAGATTCTTATGGAATGAGATTGATAATAAGGTTAAGGGATGAGTCTCATAGGTTCGCGCAAAATTATCACCACCATCTTAGAAAAAAATCACTCACCGGTTAATTGGAACTTAGCTCCGTATACTCGTATAATGTACTAAATATGAAAACAATAATTCGTATATTATTATTTGTTAGCTTGTCTCTGTATGCAACTCAGTACGCGATAGGAGCTTTTTCTTATAGTGATAAGGAAATTGAATTTCTTTCTATTCTTGCTCTATCCATACTTTATTTTTTTCTTAAACCAATAGTTACTATTGTTTCTATTCCAACCAAGGGTAGCGTTTTTTTCCTTGTATCTTTTATATCCACCGGTATAGTTTTTTATGCTTTAGTGAATATTTTGCCTGACTTGACCTTTGTACCCGTTACCCTCCGAAGTTTGAATATTTTGGGTATTGTGCTACCATCTAAGGACTTAAATACCCTATGGGCAATGATTTTCTCTGCCTTTACGACAAGTGCCGTTTATTTATTTTTAGAAAGTTTATGTAGGAAAAAATAAAATGTTAACTATTGCAAAAACATTACAAGTCATATTGTGCATTGTTCTTACTGCTCTTGTTTTGATACAGTCCAAATCCTCAGGATTGTCGTCAAGTCTTAAGAGTTCATTTAGCATGTATAGATCTTTAAGAGGAGTTGAGAAGATAATTTTTATTTCGACAGTAGTCTCGGGTTCTTTGCTAGTAATTAATTCCTTAGCTATTGTACTATTAAGCTAATATGCCTGGAACATATATTGAGGGAGGAGTGCCTTTAATGGGCACCGTTACAGTATCCGGCTCAAAAAATTCTGCTTCTAAATTGATATATGCCTCAATGTTTTCAAATGAGGATATTGTTTTAAGTAATGTTCCCAGAGTACTCGCAGTATTACAAGATATAGAGGTGATAGAGAGTGTTGGAGGCAAGGCGGAATGGTTAGGTACAAACACACTATTACTGAATGGATCTCAAATTAACACTCATGAGATACCTTTCGATATCGGTAGTAAATACAGAACCTCTCTTCTTTTAGCAGGCCCTTTACTTTTTAGATTTGGTAAAGTCAAAATTCCAAAATATATATCAAAGGACGGTAAAGAAATTCGTATTAATAGGTTTTTAGATAGCTGGGTTACACTTGGGTTTAAAATAGAGGAAGATGGGGAGTATATTAAAATTGTCAACGACGGTTCTGCAGTAGGTGCTCACATCAATTTTAAAATACCTAGTCATACCGCCACAGACAATCTGATTCTTTCATCAGTTTTTATTCC
>JAHYJU010000066.1 GCA_019428825.1 Patescibacteria group bacterium
ATAGAAAAATAATAGAAAAATCTATAACTTGGCTATATTTCTATAATTAATTATTTTCTAAATTTAGTAGTCTTGGAAGTGTAAAAACAGATTAAGAGTACATACCTTATACAAAATATATATATTTTTTAAATCAAAAAAAGCGGTAGTTAATTAAACACAAAAATTTAGTATTGAATATTATAAACTCTATTATTTGCTCATATTTCAACAATTTATAAGCTAAAATATAGTCATACAAATTCCAAAAATTAGTAGTAAAAATAATAATAATGACTAAATGAGTAATTTGATGAAGCGAAAGATTATTAAAAGTTGTTAATATAACAAAAACCCTTGACAGTACTAATAAAAATATTTATCATTTTAATAAGATTACCAAACATTATTATAGCAATGTTTAGTAAGGTTTTATTAAATGAATCTGCCTGCCCAAAACAATATACAAGAAAATACAGACTCTAAGTATAAATTTCATCAAAATAATTTTCTTAGAGTTTCCCAGGCTGCAAAAATATTAGGTGTATCCTCTTCCACTCTTAGAAGATTTGAAGAAGAAGGATTAATTTCCTCATACAGAGATCCGGGTAACAATTATAGATTCTATAGGTTAGATGTTATTAAAGATCTAAAAAAAGATATTGAAGAAAAAAAATCTCAGAGTAAAAATTCCATAAATCTTGAACAATCCATCTACAAAGGTAAGACAAAAAAAGCACGCCAAAAGATATCAGTGATAGATAACAATGAGAAAAAGAATATAGACTTAAAAAAAGATAAACAAGCCGAAAAAATTAAAGATGTAAAGAAAAGTGAAAACAAAGATGCCAAAATAAAAGCAAATGAGAAACTATCCCTGCCTATAATAACAAATAAAGAGTTACGTAACGAAGAAAAACAGAAAATTTTCAGTAACAGACAACAAATAGCCAATCAAATATCAAAAGAATCAAAGACATATAATGACAATATTTCCGGAGAATCTTTTTTTGATAAGTTTTCAGATAATAGTTCTAAACTTAACTTCTCTCTAAACAAACAAATTAAAAGAGGTTTAATTCTTTTTATTGCCAGCTCTCTAGTACTCATAGGTACAGTTTTTATATCCTCAAGTGATATTTTAACCAATAAGATAAATTCTTATCCTTTTTCATCAATACTTGGATCAAAGAGCACAAATAATAAAATTGATGTTGGTGTGCAAGATAATGCCGACATTAGAATAGCAGGGGTATTAGCCGCAAGAACCAGAGTCTCAGACTTTATTCAAAATTTCAATCTTCCCACTTTTTTTAAAGAAAAATCTACATTTGAAGCAGGTTTGGATGTTAACGAACTAACTTTTATTGACACTGCAACCATGAACAACTTACTGGGAATAGATGATGTAACTACAACTACATTGGAAGAAGCTTTGGGTATAGACGGAGAGGTTGTGGGTACAAATATGAGAAACACAGTTATCGCGGAAGGGGTCATAGATGGTACTAAACTTGCACCTGTTATTTCGTATTCGGGAAATTTTGACTTTTTAAATAATTCACTCTCTCTCGATGGTGTAACCATTGAAGCAACAGGAGAGGAAATAAACATTCTATCCGGACTATCAGCTACAACCGATGAAATAAATATACTATCCGGACTATCAGCTACAACCCAGGAAATTAACTATCTATCAGGTTTGGCTGTGACAACAGGAGGTATTTTATTTGGAGATGGTGGGGTTATAACTCAA
>JAHYJU010000067.1 GCA_019428825.1 Patescibacteria group bacterium
AAAATGTCAATGAACTTGTGCTACGAAATTGACCCTTAGGACCCCCTTAAGGGGGTGGGGCTTGAAAAAAGCCCTCTCTTTAAGGATATGACAAAAGTGTCAATTATGTTGTGCTATATAACAATTATGCCTTAATTGCGCAACTCTTGCATATTGTCTTTCCTTCCTTCTCAACCATACAAAGCTTACAGAACGCTTTTTTACAAATTGGACATAATTCCATAGCTTTATACGCAGTATGGTTTGGGCAAAATGCTTGTTTTAATTCAGTCAGTTCTTCTTCCTCATCCGCATTTATTACTTCCTTTGCACTAACGGGTTTGAAAGATTCTTTTTTCGATTCTTTATTCTTATTATCCTGTTTTTCCGATTCTACTTCTTTGATTCTTAAAACAGTTCCGGTTTCTTCTTTATCGTTAACAATTCGCAGTATTGTTTTTTCAGTTTCTTCCTGTACCGGAAGTATGAATGTATATTTATATATGTCGAATTTTATTTCATCATTATTTTTAAGCTCTATTTCGGTCTCTGTTACAATCTTTTTCCCGTTTAAGTATGTTGAATTTGAAGAATGATTATCGAAAAGATAAAATTTATTATCCCTGAATTTTATAAAAGCATGAGATCCTGAAATCGTATCAAAGGGTATGCGCAATTCATTTATTTTATGCCGGCCTATAGAAAACATTGCTTTTTTGAGAATAAATTCTTTTCTATTTTCAGAACTAACAAGTTTTGCTGGTGGAACAGGGCTTTCATCTGTAGTATCCACTGCTGTTTTAGGCCGTATAATCCTTACAATGGCAACTATTCCAACAATAACGACAATAATAGCGCCCAGAATAAGTAAAAAATTAATCTTCTCAGTTGAAGGCTGTTTTTCCTTTTGTGATTGTCTATCAATTGCAGGTTTTAAAACTGCGATTTTTTCATGTATTTTGTTAAAAACCGTTTCTATATCTTTTGGTGACAAAGCACGATAATAATCACTCCCTGTTTTTTCAGCAAGTAACTGCATTAACTGGTAATCAGCATTTTCAGTGAATGCTATCCCAAATATTTTGATGTTTTCTTTCCGGGCTTCTTGTGTGAGATCATTTTTTAACCAATCCTGTTTTACTGCATCTTGTCCTTTATCACCTGTATCGATGTATCCGTCAGTTAAAAGAATGATTGATCGTAAAGAATTAGGCTTGCTGTTAATTTTCAATTCATAAATAGCTCTTTCAATTGCTATTGGTATGTTTGTGTATAACCCATTATAATTTACATCTTCAATGATTTTCTCTGCATTCAATTTGTTCTCTTGGGTAGTCATTAATGTTAGGGGTAATGATAATTTTATCTCCTTGTCAAAAATCAATATTGCTATTTTTGTTTTTACATCGGCTCGGTTGATAAAATTCTTAACAACAGCTTTTGTTAAAAATTTCGGATCATTTTTCTTCATACTTCCCGAATTATCGAGAACAATTACAATGCTTTTTTCAGAAGTAGCCGCGTCCTTGTTGCTAATTTGTGCCTGACAAAAAATAATTGGAACAATTAAAAAGCTTATTATTGTCACAAATTGAAATATTCTTTTCATAGTTGATTTTTGTACTTGTGTAACAGCCCCCAAATAAGTCGGACAGAATTACTAACAAAAATCAGTAATTATGCAACCACTTATGGAAAAGCGAAAATTCAGTACAGAGATGAAGCTTCAGATCATCAAAGAAGCTTCAG
>JAHYJU010000068.1 GCA_019428825.1 Patescibacteria group bacterium
CATAAAACTTGAAAAAAATGTTCAAAAATTAGTAGAGGATAATATTGAGGAGGTTTTTGGCTATCAATTCATCTCAACCGAGTTCCAGCTGAACAATCTTAGAGTAGATACCCTAGCTTTTGACCCTGAATCTAAAGCTTTCATATTGATTGAATACAAAAAAGATAGAAGCTTTACGGTAATTGATCAGGGTTACGCGTACTTAGCATTACTACTAAATAATAAGGCAGATTTCGTTCTTAAATATAATGAAGAACGTAATAAAAATCTCAGAAAAGATGACATAGATTGGTCACAATCAAAGGTTGTTTTTGTAGCCAATTCCTTTACTAAATACCAACAGGAAGCAATAGGGTTCCAAGATCTACCAATAGAATTGTGGGAAGCAAAAATGTATGAGAGTGAATTTGTCTCCTTCAATCAGATAAGAGCTCCTGAGAAAAGTGAAAGTATCAATACTGTAACCAAAAACAAAGATTTTGAACGAGTATCCAGAGAGGTTAAACAATATACAGTAAAAGACCATATAAGAGAAAATTGGAATAAAACACAAGCATTATTTGAAGAATTCTCAGAGAGAGTTTTGGAACTTGATTCTAGGCTTGAAATACATGCTGTTAAAAGCTACATTAGCTTAAGAATAGGTAACAAAAATATGATAAACATTAGACCTAAAAGTAATAAATTAACAGTAGAATTCCTACGATCACAACCAAAGGATTTTAACGATCCGGAGAAGAGAGTTAGATACTTTAAAAATAGTTATAAATACTACAACCAGCACGTAAGCCTTTTTGATATAGAAGAAGATGACCAAATTGATTACGCACTAATGTTAACTAAACAGGTATATAAAAGATTTATTTAATAAACTTAGTTTTTCTACTAAAATTCCATTGTTTTTGGCAAAATAATGCATTTTTTATCAAGCTATCTATGCTTTTATATGGATATTTAAGGCGAATATTGAACACATTTATTAATCATTTTTACTGTAGATAAAATAGAAATTAGAAAAACCGTTGATTAATAATTTTCTATTATCTATTTTTAGTCAAGATACTTATTGCATTCCTCCCGATTTTCAACTTTTCTTGCAAGACAGGACGACTCACATTTGGATATATCTGATAAGTACCCATCACCCCAATAAAGTTTACAGTCTTCAAGACAACGCTCGTATAAAACTGCTACACCATCAAAGCAGTCCGAGTATGTGTATGTTTTTGCCGCATCTTCCTTCGCTTTTTCCTCTTCCTGCTTTTCCTTCATTTCTCTATAATCCTTCTGCATCTGATAACAGAGAGTTTGTGACTCTACCCATTTCCACTCATCACCTATTTCACAACAAGTGTAGGTATCACACAATGATCTTCGCATCTCCCTATTACCACATTTATCGTTTTTACAAGTAATAGTAGGGTCAGTATCTTGAACTTGGTACCGGACCTCCGGTTTTCCGCCTGTTTCTACAAACTGTGACTTTATTGGTTCAGATGTTGTACCCTGTGAATCATTTATATTTTTCAGCTTTTTTAACTCATTCTCTAAACGCATAATCTCAATGTTCTTACTCTTATTTATGTTGTATATTACTGAGAACACAATGTAAGATACAAAAATTGGTAACAATATGTATAAAAGGAGTTTTGAAGATTTTAATCTATCTTTATTCACTTTCTGTTTCTCATAACGCTTTTT
>JAHYJU010000030.1 GCA_019428825.1 Patescibacteria group bacterium
GTGCGCGTTGCATCAAAAGCCATTGTGTGCGTGAAATTGGTTCACAATCAGGGCCATTTAAACCTCGGCCATGGTGCCACTTTTTTTCAACAACATGCTCTCGGAATTGTTACTGACCGAAATCGGCTGTCTGAACCAACCCACCAGGCTGCCGCTGCACCGCCAGTTGTACGAAGCGCTGCGCCGTGCCATTCTGGACGGCAAGATCGCCGCCGGCGAGCGCCTGCCCTCCAGCCGAGACCTGACGCTGGACCTGCAGCTGTCACGCAACACCGTGGTCGCCGCCATCAACCAGTTGACCGTGGAGGGCTACCATAAAATTATTAATGAAAATGCTAATTTCTTCATATCATCTATTATAGCAAAGATGGATGTTGTGCAGATCTTTACCTCAACCTTTTAAGGATATTAGGAAATGTACGACACCCAATAACCTAACAAGAGTACCAAAGGAGATTATAAAGTTAAAAAACAATTAGCAAAATTGTAGGAAAAGTTCTCATGCTTAAATTACGTCACATCTGACCATAATATTTTTATATGAACAATATCAAATATCTGGTGGACTATCTGGGAAGATGTTGTGAAGTTTTAATAAGAATCAAAAAGCATATTCATATTTGACAAATTGGTAAAAATGTCTCACACTTTACCTATACCTATGGTATAGGTAGTATATATTTAAAGAAAGTTATATGAACTTACAAAAACAAAAAACACTAATAAATTTTAAGAAGTCCCACAGTCTGTTAGCCAAAATTATAAAGATGATAGAAGAGGATCAATATTGTATTGATGTAATGCAGCAAAATTTAGCTGTTATTGGTCTTTTAAAATCAGCACATCAAATGCTGATGGAAAATCACTTAAATAGCTGTTTTAGCCATGCAATCAAATCAAAAGATGTGAAAAAAGAACAAGAGATGGTTGAGGAAATTTTGAAAGTCACAAAATTAGCAAACAAATAATGACTATAAATCCAAATCGTAATAAATATTACGTTAAAGGAATGCATTGTAGATCCTGCGAGTTATTAATAGAAAAAAAATTACAAGAGAATGAAAATATCAATTCAGTTAAAGCATCAACATCGAAAGGAACTGTAGATATTGAATATAAAAATAGAGCGCCCTCAATTAGTGATTTAAATAAGACATTTAAAAAAGACAATTACGTATTCTCTACCCAACCTGTAACTAAAGGTTATGAATCCAATAATTTAACTTTATCTATATCAATAGCACTGTTGATAATATTTATATTCATAATTATTAACAACCTAGGTTTAGCTTCTAATTTGTTTGGAATTAGCTCCCCAACTTCTCTACCAACCTTCTTTCTATTTGGCCTATTTGCAGGGTTTTCTACATGTGCAGCTTTGGTTGGAGGGATAATTCTTTCTATGTCTAAACAGTGGGCAGATATACATATAAAATCTGATTCAAAAGAAGTAAAGGCTCCCCCACAAATTTTCTTTAATGTCGGTAGAGTTATTGGTTTTGCTTTTTTTGGTGCTTTGTTGGGAGGAATTGGTAGTTTAATAAATCTTTCCTTGAAAATAGGGCCCTTAGCAATCATAGCCATCTCAGTAGTAATGATTATTACCGCCTTACAAATGGTTGGTATAAAATTTGCAAATAATGTAAGGATTGGCTTTCCAAAATCTATATCAAAGCTTGTACTTGATGAAAATAATTTTAAAAGCCGATATATGCCTTTTTTAATGGGGGCTCTTACGTTTTTTGTTCCCTGCGGTTTCACAATTACAGCTCAGAGCCTTGCATTAATGTCGGGCAATGCAGTACAAGGTGGCTTGATAATGCTTATGTTTTCTTTAGGAACACTTCCAAGCCTCTTAATTATTGGCTTTTCCGGACAGAAATTATCCAAAAAGCCCGGGATATCTTCTATTTACATGAAAGTAGCAGGGTTTTTAATTCTATTTTTTGCTTTATTTAACATCAATTCGCAATTAGCAGTTCTAGGTACAAGAAATATTGATGACTTTGTACGGGCAATAAAAAATGTCACAGTTACAAAAGAATCGAATGCAAATATAGAATATGACCTACCACCAATTGTTAATGGAAAACAAGTAATTAGAATGGATGCATCAGCTGGAGGTTATGTTCCTAGTTATTTCAAAGTAAGAGTAGGGGTACCTGTTAGATGGGAAATTAATGATAAAGGAACTAGCGGATGTACTAACGCTATAATTTCAAGAAGTTTTTTTAAAGATGAGATTCCTCTAACTCCAGGGCAAACAAGTATTAAAGAGTTTACTCCTGAATTTGTAGGAGCTTATAAATTTAGCTGCTGGATGGGAATGGTTTCAGGAGTTATTGAGGTGGTCGATTATGGAGAATAATAAATATGAAAAAGAGACATTTAATATATACGGCATGCATTGTGCCGCATGTGCAAGTGCCATCGAGAGTACTCTGAGTAAAGAAAAGGGGGTAAAAGAAGCAAATGTAAACTATGGTACAGAAAAGCTTGTTATAGAATTTGACGACAAAATTATTAATCCGGATAAAATTAGAAAAATCATCAAACAACTAGATTACGATGCTGATATAGATAATATGGATGAGAGAACTCAAATTAATCTGGAAAATTCTAAAGAGAAAAATATTATTAAGTTAAGAAATACTTTTATCATTAATTTACTACTCAGTATACCTATCATCTACCTTGAAATGGGTATGATGGTAGGTTTAGCTGTTCCAAAATTCATTGAAGCTTATGTCTTTCCTATTCAATTTATCCTGGCAACTCTTGTTATATTAAACTCCTTAGAGATATGGGTATCAGGTTTTAAAAAAATGGTCAAATTAGCTCCCAACATGGACACCCTTATATTTATCGCCACAGCAGTAGCCTATTTTTACAGCATAGTAGTTTCAATATTTATCTTCATGAATATGACAATGGATCATCATATATATTTCGAAGTTGCTTCGTTTATTTTAGTTTTTATATCTTTGGGAAAGTATCTTGAGTCAATAACAAAAGGGAGGGCAACCCAGGCGATAAAGAAATTAATTGGTCTTCAACCAAAAGATGCAACAATAATAAAGGATGGAATTAGTACAAAAATTCCAATTTCTAAATTAAAAGAAGGTGATATTGTTTTAGTAAAACCGGGAGAAAAAATACCCGCGGACGGTATTGTTATTGATGGCTACACAGCAATTGATGAAAAAGTTATCACAGGAGAGAGTATCCCTGTTGAAAAACAGATCGGTGATCAGGTTATTGGTGCAACTATAAACAAAACAGGTGCAATTAAAATCGAAATAACTAGAGTAGGAAAAGATACCTTATTAGGACAGATTATAAAAACCGTAAATGAAGCAATAGGTTCTAAAGCTCCAATTCAACTATTAGCTGATAAGGTATCTCTGTATTTTGTTCCAACTGTAATTCTAATTGCTTTAGCGTCTGTTTTTTATTGGATGTTTGTTGGTCAATCGCTATCATTTAGTCTATCTATATTCGTTGCAGTTTTAATAATTGCATGCCCCTGTGCATTGGGTCTTGCTACCCCATCTGCGGTAATGATGGGTACAGGTATAGCTGCCAAAAATGGGATATTGATAAAAAATGGAAAGGCTTTAGAGGTCGCAAAGGACATAAACATTGTTGTTTTTGATAAAACAGGAACTCTTACTCGTGGAGAGCCAAGTGTTACAGATGTAGTTGAGTTAAAAGCAGGTATATCTATTGAAGATATTATACAAATTTCAGCTTCTGTGGAAAATAATTCCGAACACCCGCTTGCTTTAGCAATAGTTAATGAAGCAAAAAATAGAGATATAAATTTGTTAAATGCTAAAGATTTTCAAGCTGTGCCCGGAAGTGGTGTATTAGCGATTATTAATGGGCAAGAAATTGCCATAGGAACAAGAAAATTAATGAATGACCATAACATTGATATTAGTCTATTAGAAGAAGAAATGGCTATTTTTGAGAATCAGGGTAAAACAACAATAATTTTATCAAGTAATAAAGAGCCTATTGGTTTAATTGCCATAGCAGATACTCTTAAAGAATTTTCTATAGATGCCGTTGAGTATATTCATAAAATGGGTAAAAAGGTAGCGATAATTTCGGGTGATAATAAAAGAGTAGCTGAATCAATAGCAAATATTGTAGGGGTGGATACAGTTCTTTCTGAAGTACTACCCCATGAAAAATCTTTAGAAATTAAAAGACTGCAAGAAGAAGGTAACGTTGTAGCAATGGTTGGAGATGGCATTAATGATGCTCCGGCACTCGCTCAAGCTGACTTAGGTATTGCTTTAGGATCAGGGTCAGATATTGCTATGGAAACCGGAGAAATTGTTTTGATAAAAAACGATCTAAGAGATGTAGTTTTAGCAATTGAAATAAGTAAATATACTTTTAAAAAAATAAAACAGAATCTATTTTGGGCATTTTTATATAACGTTATAAGTATCCCTGTTGCAGCCGGTATTTTATATTCTTATACAGGATGGCTACTAAATCCATCAATAGCTGGGGCTGCCATGGCTTTTTCTTCGGTGAGTGTAGTTTCTAATTCCCTACTAATGAAATGGTACAAACCTAAAGTTATCTCATAAGATAATGCTGGATAAAATATGTTGAAATAATCACAATTGTAAGAGGTTATGAGCTAGCAATAAAATAAATTTATCTTCCATAAATTGTTCTAGGATATGGCTGATATTTGTAAGTATGGTCTCGAGGGTAAAGTCTCCTCATAGGTCCCCTTTGTGACCAAATATCGTTTAATCCCAATAGATTTATAATTTGAGCAGATATAAATATTGCTGTGAATAAAGTAAGTATAATAATTAGAAAATTTTTTCTGTAAGAAAAATCATATTTTTTAAGCAACCATATACCTAAAACGAAAAATCCGACAGCAATAATTGGAATCCAAATAGGAAATGCGTCTAACATAGTAATAATACGGCCTGTCCCCGGACCGCGTTTTCTGATTAGAAACAATGTTAGGTTAGTAAAAAATATAGCAGCAACAATTGATCCTGTTAGACCAATAAAAGAAAGTATGGATCCCAATACAAAATACCATTTTGGCTTCATTTTAATTTCTCCGGATAATATTTTATCCATTATTTTATTTTCTATATTTATTTTATTTGTTTTTCGCATATTTTTTTTAAAATAACCTTGGCTCTATTAATTCTAACTGAGACAGTACCTATAGGTAATCTCAAAATATCCCCAATCTCTTTATATGACTTATTTTCAAGATAATAAAGAGAGATGGGTTCTCGGTAAATTAAAGCCATTTTCTTAAGACACTCATGAGTATGAGCTACTAACTCACCTTTTAAATAATCTTCTTCTGTGTTTTCCCCACTATCAAAATCGATATCAGGATTTATGATTACAGTTTTTTTATCTTTTCCTATTAAATTTATTGCTTCATTATGTACTATTCGATAAATCCAGCTGGAAAACTTCTTTTTTAAGTCAAAACCATTAAGATTGATATACGCTTTTATAAAAGCCTGTTGAACTGCGTCATTTGCCTTGTCATAATCGCCAATTAAGTACTGTGCATATCTAATAAGTTTATCTTCGTATCTTCTAACAAGGTATACAAATTGTTCTTTATTGTAATTTCTAACAATTTCTACAATTTCTTCATCAGTTTTTGACTTAATTTCACTGTGTTTCATAGCGCACTCATAATTTTACACCATGCCTAATCTATTTATTTAGAAAAGGCACGGTGTAATTTTTAGATATTTGTTATCTGGAATTTCTTCCGAATCCTTGGCCCATTTTTCTACCTGAACCATCACGAAGTCCTAATCCTAATTCCTGTCTTATCTTTTCCGCTTCTTCTGTCTTACCTTCTAAAGCTAGTTTGTGAGCTTCTGCAAATCTGGAAAAATTCTCTTCATTTACTATCTCAGTAACTTTTCCTCTGCCATTCATAAGCTCTTTCCAAGAATGATAATCGCTATTTTCAAAAGCAGATATCATTTCCTCATGCCTTTCCTCTGTGCAGTCAGGACCTTTTACAGAAGCATCTCCTCTGTATGCAAAGACTTTGGTAGGAATAGTAACTATTGCTCCTATTAAAAGAGCGGTTGAGCCTAATGCTATTATTTTTTTATTCATTTATTTTCACCTCCTTAAATATTAACTCTTACATATGTAGTACATTTAAGAAGGTAATTTTCTTTCATTGAATACTTAATAAGGATAGAAATCAGAATTTTGATTATAGATCTCGTGAATTGGTGATAACTTATTAGAGACCTTTTGAGAAGAGATACTGAGTATGTGCATTTAAATTTTCTTCTAACATTTTTTGTAGGTTTTTGTTAATCCCGTTCGTATCAATAATTATCTTACTATAACCGTCATCTCCCGAGCTTTCCCAATCTATTCTCACCCCTTTTACCTGTTGTTTTATTTCATCTAAACGATTATTTCCCTGAACTTGAATAAATAGCTTAGGTTTATAGCCAATTTTAAGATAAAAACCTTCGGCCTTTCCAACTGCTCCAAGTGAGATTTGGTTTTTCTTCATTGTTTTAGCGTTGTCTTCAATTTTAGACATTAATAAACTACCTAGCCCTTCTCCCCTAAGTTCTTTTGAAACAACGAGTTCTCCAACTAGTAAAGAGGTTTCATTTTCTTTAGATGATAAAACAACGCCAACAACTTTATCGTTCTTTTTTGCTATAACGATATATTTGGGATTTTCATTAAAAACCTCAATATAAAAGTTTAAGTCTCTTGGATGATCCTTTGAAAATTTCAGAATATTTTTTGCAAAATTATATGCATCTATCACTTCCTCTTTGATAATCGGAGAAAATATTGTAACACTCATGTTTTTAATTATAACAACGTTTTCGACTATTTGGTGGGAAGAGTGGGATTCGAACCCACGAAGGCTAAAGCCAACAGTTTTACAGACTGCTCCATTTGACCACTTTGGTATCTTCCCAAAAAAGTTATTTTAACAATCAATATATTTACAAATAGAAACCGGGGGAAGAAGAATTTTTAAGTAATATTTTTTTGAAAAATATCTATGTTAGTAATTTTTTAGATAGTTTTACAAAATTACTTATATATTTTCTTTCATCCTCCGGTTAATTTATGGGGTGTAAGGGATTCGAACCCTTGAAGGCGCAAGGCCAGCTGATTTACAGTCAGCTCCAATTGTCCGCTATGGGAACACCCCGATCATTGACTTACATCTAGATTGTAGCATGAGAACTCTACAAAATGTACTATCTCCAAGCGTTTTCTATTTTCTTTTTGTACGAATCAAAGGTAAAGACCGACCAATCTGGAATTCCAGATATCTCCAAACCTTTTTTAGCTTTTTCGATCTCTTCAGATATGGCTATTGAAGTAGGTCTAAGACCATAATCTGTTGTGTACATATTACCTCTAATTCCATTTTTTTCTGCAGATATTTTATTTAACCACACACGTCTTATAGGAATAAGTGGTTCATTGTTTTTTTGAGACCAAACTAACCTACCGATAGTAAATGCTGAAATCTCCATTTCGTCTTCTATACTAGGTTGCGTAGATAACGGTCGAAACTCAACTATCGGCTTATTATCAATAAACTTTATTCTTGCATCCCTCCAGTACAATCCTATCCCTATTTGAAAAGCATGTTCCTCATCTTCAAGTATAAATGGGTAGGAAGATACATCTTCAAGGTAATCCTCAATATTAATAAAGTACTGATCTGGCAATCCAATTCTTAGTGGTTTTCCACTTTTAACTTCAACTTCAGTTCTGGTGTCGTGAGAAATTCGCCATGCTTCAAATCTAACGTCTTCCCAACCTGTATCTACTCCATTTAAGTATCTAGCATTTGCTGATAATGCAACTGACATTGGAGATATCATGTAGAGACGATTTAGCGTATCTACGGCATGCTCCAAACTGAAACACTCTATAGAGAATTGGAATGCGTTGAGAATTCCCACAATAGCTGCATCAGAAACGTCAACACCATTTATAAAGTGGTGAAAACCTTCTCTTTTATTTATATTGTGAAAATCCGGCACCTTTAGATATTTTGGAGTAGTGGTTCTTGCTATTTTTGTTGTATCAATCCAAGGTATTGTACCCCCTCTCCCTACAACTAATTTTAATTTTCCTGCTTCTTTAATTAGTTTGTTTTCGTAATCTTTTATCTGATCAGACCAGCCTGAAAAACCAACATGATTTAAATCCACAGGGTTTGGGTGTATCTCAATACAAGATGCCCCAAGCTCAAAACCAAAATTACTATCCAACCTTGACAACACCGTATCTCTTTCCTCCTCAGTAGCGTCAATATTCTTTCCTTCAACAGATTTATACAAAAACAACTCCACCTCTGCCCCGACTTTACTTATAGCTGTGTTATCATATCTTGGAACAACCAAGGATAGTTGATGTTGAGCCATACGATCGAAAGCCTCTCTCATATTCATGATTCAATCTCCTTTTATTTTTGATTTATTTTTTCAAAGGGCTGCTTATTTTTCTTTACTCTGAGTTACTTTACTAATAGTAAATAACCTATCACCTAAATTAACAAAACTTTGGGTTTTTAATATTGTGATATAGCCAGTTGTTCCTGCTTTAATAAGCTTTGTATTGAAGTTCACTATATCGATCAATTCACCAACAACGTCACCCGCAGTTACCTTATCCATTAGTTTCTTTTTAGCTAAAAATAATCCGGAATAATCTGAATTAATATCTATATTCTTCACGATGGTTAATTCTTTTCCTACTATGACAACTTTATTATTTAGAATATTTAATTTTCCAAAAATATTTATAATACCGTCTACGACCCTGTTTATCTGATCATAAGAAACATCCCACAGTTGCGGAAGCTCAACAGCAATGTTTGGAATATTTTGAAAAGCTAATCGCGGACCTAAGGAACTACTATATTTCAATTCTTCTTTAGATCTAACATCTAAACTCCATACTACATCCGGATTTAATAGTTTCATGTAATCTAAGTTTTTTTGTTTTGTTTTTGTATTTCCACAATTCATAAGGATTCCAGTTATAACAGTAGGGTCTTCGAATGTATGTAAATCTAGTACAAAGTCTACTTTTTTAGCAATTTCGTATATTGTATTGGCAAGTCTATCCGTAGAACTTTTACCAGAATTTCCTGGAAATTTACGATTTAAATCAAGCATATCGAGAGGGTTTAATCGTGTTTTAAGGGCTTGCGCCAGAGGATTTGCAGATGGAATAATCCATATTTCTCCATTTATGTCTTTTGACTGTCTAATCTTAGTTATAAGTTTTTGAATTATAAGCAAGCCGGTATGCTCATCTCCATGAATACCCCCAATAATCAAGGATTTTTTACCTTCCTTCTTTCCTATAAATTTTATAACAGGTATTACTACATCAACAGAACCTGCTTTTCCAATTGTTATTTTATTAACTATTTTTTTCATAAAAAAATCCTTAGGTACTTACCAGCCAAAACTGATAGTCACCTAAGGACGTTTTATACACGTGTTACCACCTTAGTTCTCACAGACGTCACCGCCTATGACTCTATAACTGCTCCGCTACTGCGACACAGTTTTTAGCTATAACGGGCATCACCGTCTCTAATTTTGTTAGAGCAACTCAGGAAATGTATTTCAGTTCTAAAATATGCGTCTAGTTTGCATCAACCACTAGATTTCTATTGTCACTATCTTAGACCTACTATTTTTTCCGTCAACGTTTTATGGAGAGGAGTATATATAATATTTTTTTGTGTGTCAATAAAAAAATTATCCGGAGGGATTTTTTTCAAATACCTCCGGATTTTATTAATTTACTTTTTATATTTTCTTAAAATTTTTCTGTCCTCAATATTTTTGAAGACAAAAAAGAGAATCAAACCTACGGCGAGTGTAGCAAGAGCAACTATTTTATTACTAGATATAACAAAGGGTGTGCCTGTTTTATTAAATATGTTCGAGATGAACATAGTAACTAACACGCTTATTGGCACTACTCCTTGAGAAGCAAGCCAAATAGGTTCGGAGTGCATATTTCCTAATTCTTTTAGCCTGCAACTTTCACGTCGCCCTTCCATAAATACACAGAAGCCTATCGCATTACCCACAACACCGATAATTGACAATAGTACAAAACCATTAAAGGTTATGGCTGACGGATAGTTTTTGGTGAATATCATTATTGGAACGCTTAAAACCACTGTCGTAACCTCTAAAACAAAAAGAGCAATCCAATTATCATAATCGTGATCGAAAAAGTTGAACAGAGCTTGGGTAAATGCTGCAATCAAACCCATTACAAGTATTCTTAAGGGCATACTGATTGACCCACCTGTCTGATAAATCACTACAGCTGTTACAGTCAAGACTACCGGAAGTATGAATTTGAAACCCGACTTCGAGAGGTAATAGGATCTCTTTCCAAATTTTATAAGAGAAAGCATTATTACCATAAGCGGCCACGTGTAATTTAGAATGGTCATTCCAACGGGCTCCCCTTCGTAAATAGCCTGAAAATATAGTAGCGAATAGATAAAGGGCCAAATCACACCAATCGCTACCATTAATCCGTAATCTTTAAGGGAGTACAGTTTAAACTTAGACCAATAACTCTTACTCACGCCATCTCCATCTTTGAATTTCATTAACGTTAGTATTAATGCAAGTGCTCCGAGTGCAGTCACGTTAACCAAAAACGTTGTCGAGTCTCCTGGCATATTAGCTAGCTTACCGAAAGCTGGAACAATCCCCCATGTGATGATTAGAAGAACGATATATACTAGTAGCCTTGCATAGCTAGGCTCCTTACTGTCACTAAGTGTCTTTTTCATTTGAAACCTCCGGTTTTTATGTAGATTGGGTTTAAATTAATGGTTGACCACGACTTTTAAGAAGTCTTTTTTCCCATACTTAATTAAGCATGAGTTACTAACCAGATGTTTAGGGTCACTAATTGATATTTCATCAATTTTTACTGCGTTGCCTTTAACTCGGCGTGACACTTCGCTTTTGGATTTTAGGGAACCGGAATCGACAAGTAACTCATCGAGTACCATACTACCTGACATTAAAAATTCAGGTATTAAATCCAGCTTGCCTGTATTGCCAGTAAAAACAGTTTTAGATTGTTTCATTGCCTTTTTCGCTAATTCTTCACCATGAACAACTTTTGTTACCTCGTAGGCTAAAACTTTTTGTGCTTCTCTTGGATTACTTGAAACTATTCTTGAAATCTCTTCCATAGGTAAAAAAGTGTATAGTCCAAATAGTTTAGAAACCATTTGATCGGGTATTTTTTCCAAATATTGGTAAAAATCGAACGGGCTGGTTTTATTTGGGTCTAACCACAAAGGTCCACTTACTGTTTTTCCCATCTTTTCACCAGATGATGTGGTTAATAAAGGAAATGTTAAACCGTGTGCATTAGCCTTATTTCCGTAATGATTTTTAATTAAACCAATACCTTGTAA
>JAHYJU010000069.1 GCA_019428825.1 Patescibacteria group bacterium
ACATAGGACCCAACGTTACCCATAAAAACTCTGGCAGGGAAAATGTTGAAATACAGAAAAGGTATAAGGGCTCCTACAAATGTGGCACAAAATCCTGCTAGAGAATTAAAACCTAATATTCTAGAAAGAACCCAGAAAGAAATCAGGCATATAGTGGAAAGTCCTCCCGCCAGACCGTCCAAACCATCGGTAAAAGCAACAGCGTTAAAAATTCCTATAAAAAGGAAGAATATTAAAATTGGGTAGGCAAAACCTATATGAACATTCCCTATCAAAGGGAACCATATGTAATCCCACCCAAGCTTGAAGTACGCCCAATATGAAACAAAGGCTGCAATTAAACCTTGCATTATGAATTTTTTGTAAGTCTGAATACCACTATCATCAGAACTCCCAAAAGTATGTGCTGTTTCTTTAAAAAAATTCCAAATTTTTCCTATAAAACCAAACCTGAATAATTTCCCGAATCTTTTTTTAAAAAATATTCCAAAATGATAGTGAAAAAAACCCGGCAAGCCTGATTTTTTATAAACTTTCGAAAAATCTTCCAGCATACCTAACAATCCTGACAAGGTGGCAACGAACAATGGAAATAAAGTTTGTGTTCTGGAACGATTGAAAACCAAGCTAACAACAGCAACAGTGAATACAAAAACCATACCTCCCATCGTGGGTGTTCCCTCTTTTTTCAGATGAGTTAGAGGACCATCACTTCTAATTCTTTCCCCCATCTGAAACTTATAAACAAAATTTATCCAAATAGGATACAACGCGAGTGATATTATGCATGCCAAAAACAAAAGCATTAAATCTATCATTAATCCGACTGTTCCCATATTTTTGCTCCTAATGATATAAGTTTATCAACAAAATCCTCAAAATAATAATTAGCATTTTCAATTCCAATTATCTCGGTCTTTCCCTCAGCGGACAAAGCTGCTAAAACCAACACAGGCCCATGACTGCTGTTATCTATGGAAATTCTCTCTCCTCTAAGTTTTGTCGGACCTAAAACTTTTGCTACGGTTCTCGGCTCACCCTCATTTTCAAGATTGTAAGAATCATCACTTATAATAGGGGTCAAACCTGCTTCAGAAGGAGTCAGCAGGTCTATCCTTGCCCCCATTCTATTAAGATCCATACAATAACCAAACCTATTAATATAAACCGTATCATGGACAGTGCTTTCACCGTCAGCTTGAGTAAGTATCAAAACAGCGAGAGATTGCCAATCTGGTACAAAGCCCGGGGTCGGAGATATTTCGATATTAAGAGGTTGCAATACTTCATCATGCCTCCAAACTCTTAGCTCATTTTCGGAAAATTCAAATCTTATTCCTATTTTATTTAAAAAATTAATAAATTGAAGAACGGAATCCCTATCAACATTTTTTATGGACACACTTCCTTTTGTGAGAACTGCCAAAGATGCAAATGTGGCTATCTCTGACTTATCAGAGCAAACTTCGTGTGAGGCATCTTTAAATATGCTAACTCCTTTAATCTTTAATTTCCCGGTTTCGGTTTTCTCAATTTGGGCACCCATCTTATTTAAAAGTTCTATCAAATCCTCTATTTCAAACTCCTCGGAGGAATTTGAGACAGTTGTCTCACCGGGAATAAAAACTGATGAAAGAATCAGATTGTCTGTGGCGGTATGACTAGG
>JAHYJU010000031.1 GCA_019428825.1 Patescibacteria group bacterium
TAAAAGACCTTCTTTGAAGGAAACTAAGATAGTAGCAAGAATCATATATGCCGTTATCTTCTTTGTATTAGGGTTTATGATTTTCAGAGATATTTTCTTCAAAGAACTGCCTTTTTTTGGTTATCATACCGTGGCAGAAGTTTTAGGAGGAATCGGGTTTGCAGCATTCGGTTTTTTCATTTTTCCTTTAATTTTAATGTATGTTAAATACTGGATAGAGGCTCTTGTAGTAGCTGCAGTATCAAAAGTTGTCTCAGACTTTTGGGATTTGCAGTCAAAAAGAATTCAGCAGGCTAGAAGGGAAAAGCAAAGATTAAAAGCAGATGAAAAAAGTATAAGGGAGAAGCAAGAGATGGAAAACGCTATTCTTTTGGATACTTCGATTTTGATAGACGGCAGGATTTTGGATGTTGTTAAAGCGGGTTTTTTGGATAGGCCTTTTGTAGTTACTCACAATGTAATGAATGAGCTTCAAAAGTTGGCTGATAATAAGAATAAGGTTAAAAGGAGTCGTGGGAGGATGGGGCTTGATGTTATTAAGGAGTTGAAAAAAAAGACGAATGTTATTGTACCCGATATTAAAACTAAGGATAAGGATGTTGATTCTACACTTGTTGAGTATGCCAAGGAGAAGAAGATAAGACTTATGACTTTGGATTTTAATTTAAATAAAGTGGCTAAAGTTTCGGGTATTTCGGTTTTGAATATAAATGATTTGGTAAATGCTTTAAAAACTGTGCTTCTTCCGGGTGAGAAGTTCAAAGTTAAGATTGTTCAGGAGGGGAAGGAGAAGAAGCAGGGGATAGGTTATCTTACTGATGGGACTATGGTTATTGTAGAGGAGGGTATTGAAAAAGTTGGGGAGGAAGTTGAAGCTGTTGTTATAAAGGTTATTCAATCATCGGCGGGGAAGATTATTTTTAGTGAAGTTGCAAAGAACGGGAATTAAGAGCTTGCTCGTTCTGCCTACTGTAGAACTGCACTTCATCACATTTTTAATTTCAGAAGTCTCTCAAGTGAGTATTTATGGAAAATAGTGTTGGAATTAAAAAAACATTCCACAAGAAGCGACATATAAAGCGCTGGCCGCAGAATGTTTTTAGAAGCGTGATTCCGTCAAAGACGGAATGAGATCATGCCCCCGAGCAGGCGAAGCATGAAAGCTTACTTGTAATACAATTTATACTACTCAAAAAATTTAACCAGCGATGTCTATTGAAAAATGGTATATCAAAAACTATAGCAGTAGTAAAAATTAGTTACTATTCCAATGGGCATTGCTTATTTATACATATTTACATATTTCTGTATATATGGTTAAATATGTTGAACCACTACCCTATAAGGTATAAAATTGATGTGGATAACTTTCTTGTTTGTGGAAAAGTATTATGAAAAACCCTAAAGAAAAGGTAAAAAGCACTATAATGATAGAAAAAACTCTTAAAAAATTTGCCCAGGTTTATGCCGTTCAAAATGATTCTACTCTCGGAGAAGTCATAGAAGAGGCGTTGAGAGAGTTTTTGAATAAATAAGGGAAAAATTCGTAAAGAAAGATAGATACGAAGAAGGCCTCCATACGGAGGCCTTCTTGTCTAGCTTTACCTTGGTAAGCAGATGTTGACTCTTACATTCTATTACTTGTTGTAATATTCGTCAATAGAGTTTCTTGGTGGAGCGGACGGGAATCGAACCCGCAAAGCTAGATTGTCAACATCTGCTCGCCTACCAAGGCCCGCCCCATCAAGATTATTTATATTCTTGAAATATGATTTCTTAAAGTGATCGATGTCTATTTAGAGTAGAATGTATTGAAATTTATATATTTTTTTACCTAATCTTTATCTCTAGTTTGGCATCTAAAGCCTTGGCAATCTTTTTTAAAGTTTTTATTGAAGGATTTGCATTCATACTTTCTATTCTTGATATTACAGCTTGAGTGCTGTTTATCTTTTTAGCCAGATCTCTCTGCGAAATATTTTTTTCTATTCTTTTTCCAATTATTCCTTCTGCTATTGATGATTCTATTTCTATCTCATCCCATGCTTTTTTGAATTCCGGGTTTTTTAGTTGTTCTTTTAGATAGTCGTCAAATTTGTAGTATTTTTGTGTTTTTCTCATAAGTATTTGATATCATAAAAGATATCATTAATCAATATTTTCTTTATACTTTCTTAAACGGTATTTAGCTATCTCTAGGTCATTTTTTGGTGTTTTTTGAGATTTTTTAATAAAACCATGGAGAAGTACTATTGTATTGTTTTTTGAAGTAGAGTATATGATTCTTGCGTTTATTTTTCCCAATGTTCGAATTTCCCATAGATTAGTCCCAGTGAGTTTCTTAGTGTATTTTGGAACTGAATTTACTCCGTAGTTTTCGATATAGTTAATAATTTTTAATAATTTAGCTCTCGTGTTGGAATTTAGATTATCCAGGAATTGTTTAACAGGAGCGTGATTTTTTTCTCCGTAAAATATTATTTTTGGTTTTTCCATTTCTTTTAGATTAGCTTATTAACTTAAAATCAAAATTAACAAGTATTTTCAGTCCCATAGTGTTGACAAAAGAGGTAAAATGTTATAGAATTTCCTCGTTACGTACTTGGAGAGAGCTCGTATCAAAATATTCTTTTTTTATTCTCTCCCTACCTGTATTAGTTCTTGCTCTTATTTTTTTAATGAGGGTAAAAATTAACTCTATAAAAATTTTATAGAGTAGAGTACTTTGACAATGTGTGTGGTTAATAAAAACTCCTGAGGCAATAATGTTTTTTGGTTTGTGCTTTGGGCTGTTTAGTTTCTAAATTTTATTTGGAGATTAAATGGCCCATGGCACACCACTGTAACATTTGTGGATGGCCGAAATGTGGTAGGTAAAACCTTTTGCCACAAGGTGCCAAAACAAACCCATATTATGCCTAAAGGAGGCAAAAATGTTTGATTTTCGTAAGTTAAACGTATCGGAACTCCGAGCAATATCCGGAGATTTAGGATTGAAGCAGAATAAATCTGCGACACAGTCCGAATTAGCAACGAAAGTTGCCGATTATTTCCATGCCAAAGGTGTTGTTTCGGTTATGGCATCTTTGGATCGTCCAAAATTACAGAATGTGGCGCGTAAGCTCTCGATTAGCCCTCGCACGGGTACAAACCGCGAAATTGCCCAACGTGTCGTTGATGCGGTACTGGCCGGGAATGTCAGTTTCAAGGATTCTGTTAAACCCGAACCCAAGCCTAAGAGTCCTAAGAATACGGATCCGAAGCCTGGGGAAAAAGATCCGAACAAGGAAAACCGCAAGGGTTCGGCTTCTTGGGTCGTCCCTGTATTGGTTGCTGCCGGCATCATATTGATTGCCTGGTTGCTAGTCCGCTCTCGCCCTGCCGCACCCGCTGATAACCTAACGCCTCTGCAAACCAGTATCGACAAGGTTTCCAAGAAATTGGACAACCTCGGTCAAGATATCACAGGTCTTTCAGACCGCGTGACTTCTCTCGAGAAGAAACCAGCACCTGAGGCTCCCGCTCCGGTTGAAAAACCTAATGTTGGAGAGCTCGAGGGTGGCGAAGCTGTTGCTGAAAAGCCGATGGTTGGGGCTGAAGCAGAAACCGAGGCAGAGAATTTGGTAGGAAAAGCAAACTTTAACAAAGGCTTTGACTTCCACAACCTCGCTAGTTTGCGACTGAACCTCCCCTCCGAATTCAAGATCAACTCTGGCGTTCTCATGGAAGGTGACATCGATAATGCTGTCATTCCCATCGAGAGAGACTATCTAGGTGGACTATTCGTTTGGCGTGCTGTTTTTGATGATATCCCACTCGAATTTAATTTCCATCGCCTGGACGGGTCCATTGTTAATCTCCTTGATTACCTCGATATGAAAACTATGGATGCTGAGTATTTCAACGGTCTTAGTGCCGAAGAACTCTCTGCTCTCGAGTATCGTGGGATTGACGTTGTTGCTGGAGAAATCCTCGCGCAGAACGCTAAATCCGTGAACTTGGGGCCTGTATACGCAGGGGAATACTTTACTGTCGTATATCAGGATAACCCTGATCTTGGATATAACGTAGGCGTTTTTATGGTTCTAGGAGATGCTGGGGATCAGTACACCGTAAAAATTAATTAAAAAAACCACACACTTTCGGCCTAGAAAGAATCTGATTCATTTCATTTTCTTGAAACTCTAGGCAACTGGGCTGAAAAGATGAAGTTAAAAATTTGAGTAAAATCAAATCAATAACCTCTCTCTTTTCAGCTCGGCAACACTAAGAACATAAATATTCTTTATGTTTTTATAGTTGCTATTTATTTAAAACACCACCTTTAATCAAGGTGGTGTTTTTTGTACAATTAAAGAGAATAATCATGAAAAAACTGTCCATAATAATACCTGCCCAAAACGAAGAAAAAAGAATTGCCAGAACATTAAGCAATTACGCTTCCTTTTTTTCATCAAAAGACAATCTAGAGATAGAGATAATAGTAGCCATAAGCGAATCAAAAGACAGGACCTCTCAAATAGTCGATGAATACATAAGTAAATTTTCTTTTATCAAAAAGATATTATCTCCATATAACCTAGGAAAGGGTGGGGCGGTTTCTCTTGGATTCAAAAGTTCAACAGGAGATTTTGTCGGATTCACTGATGCGGATGGGGCGGTATCCCCTTCTGAATTTTTCAAACTTTTTTCATTTTTAGAAGAAACGCCATGGTTAGATGGGGCAATAGGTTCCAGGACTATGGGAATAACTAAAATGAGCACAAGAAGGAGGATCTTGAGCAATATTTTTAACATCTACGTAAAGATGCTTTTTAATTTACCTTATAAAGACACACAGTGCGGTGCAAAAATATTTAGAAGAGAAGCGGCTCTTTCAATATCCAATAGGTTGTCAAACACAGGTTGGGCTTTTGATGTAAATACCCTTTTAGTAGCCAGGTATTTAAACTTAAAAATTCTTGAATTTCCTGTTTCTTGGGTAGAAAAGGAAGGTTCAAAATTCTCCGTCTATGTAGGTCTTTTTAAAGTTTTAACAGAATTTATTTCATTAAAAATTCTCGAAACTAAGTATGTTCTTGAGGTAAATACACCGGAATTTATTAAAACTATCCTTCCCGGAAAAGATTTTGAAGATTCTAAAAACATCCTCATATTTGCATGGAGGGATCTAAAACATCCTAACATGGGCGGTTCTGAAGTATATGTTCATAACATTGCTAAAAGGTTGGCAAAAAAACATAACGTAATTCTATTTACTTCAAAGCCCGGTAATTTAAACTCTAAGGACATAATTGACGATGTAAAAATAATAAGAAGGGGTAATTTCGGAACAGTTTATGTTTGGGCTTTCATATACTATCTTCTATTTTTCAGGAAAAACACTGATTTCATTATAGATACGGAGAATGGTATACCATTTTTCACTCCGCTTTTTTCTAAAAAGAGAAAACTCATGCTTTTGCATCATGTTCATAAAGATACGTGGTTTGAGCAGTTCCCCTTTCCTATATCAATAATCGGTTTTCTTTTAGAATCCTATGTAATGCCCCTTGTTTATGCAAAAGTACCTGTAGTGACGGTTTCTCCCTCAAGCCTTGAAGACTTAAGAAGTATTAGGTTCAGTGATGTAAAAATTTTCCTTGCTTACAATTCAATTCCCAATAGAGTAGGGTCTAGATACGCTAAAGATAAAGACCCATTGATTTCCTATATTGGAAGGGTTAAGGCATATAAGAGAATTGAGATAGGTATAAAAGCTTTTAAAAAAGTGAAAGAAGAATTTCCTAAAGCGCAAATGATGATAGGAGGTACGGGAGATCATTTGGATGCGTTGAGAAAGTTTGTTAAAAAACTAAATCTGGAAGATTCGGTTTACATTTTGGGATTTGTGTCCGATAGGAAAAAATGGGAAATTTTGCAAAGATCATGGGCTTTTGTAATGCCTTCTATGAGAGAGGGTTGGGGTATCACTATTATGGAAGCGGGTTCTTGTAGAACCCCAACGATTGGTTTTGATGTCCCTGGTGTGAAAGATTCTGTTAGGAATGGAGTTACAGGGATCTTATGTGAAAAGGAAGATGAATTTTCAGGCAATCTTTTAAGGGTTTTAAAGGATAAGGATTTGAGAAAAAAGCTGGGAGATAGCGCTGCTAAGTGGGAAACATTTTTCAATTGGAATAACTCTGCTAAAGTATTCGAGGAGGTTATTGAGATGTCCTTTACCGGTAAAACCTTGCTAAGTGAGAGAGTTTATCCTTGGGATTTGGATTTAAGTTCTGAAGCCATCACATCTCTGGTCTTTGAATAGTGAAAAAACATCGCTAGAGCTAAAAGAGTACAACAAGATACTACTATTCCGTAGTGAAAAAATTTCTGAGGTTTGTACTCGATTATGTATGTTGAATTTTCTAATTTTTCAATTTCCCATCCATTTGCATAACCGTTTGCATTACTTGCTTCTTGATTTTGAATTACCCAGTTTTTACTAAAAGGTTTAGAAAATACCAAAATTCCTCTGTTCCCAGTCGCATTTGACACATTTACCTCGTACTTTGTAGGATTTATTTTTTCAACTTCTATGTTAGGTTTATCGGTATTAATGGTAAACGATTCAAAAGAAGACGATATCCTTTGCATTTCCATTTCCATATCCCTAACTTCATTTCTATCTAATATTGCGAGGCAATTTACAGAATTAAAACCATTTGTGTTAGCAATTTTTATGTCTACACTTTTTCCCAATTCTTCTATCTCTCCAACTTTCACCCACTCATATCTCTCACTGTGCTCTAACTCATACTCCTTTAAGGTTGAAATATTAAACTTTCTGTTAGCCACATTTAGCTCTACTTCTCCTCCAACTCTACTTATTAAAAGTCTTATAAAAACTGTACAATTACTTAAACAATCATTTGAGGCTTTAATTTTCATAGATACGGGGGTGGATATTTCAGTAACATCAGATACTTTAATATTTCTAACGTGTAGAGGTTCATTTGGACCAAAGATGTTTCTACTCCACACACTAAACTCTGCAAAATAGGTATTTTCCGATACTTCAAGAATTGAATTTACTTTATTACTTCTGTCCGGATACATGAATAAGGTTTTTATATTTTTACCTTCCTGATTAAAATAACTTAATTTAAAATGTGCCTCCAATTCATTAGGTATGTAGGAGTTTAAGCTTACTTCTATAGCTTCTGCTTTCCCTACTTCAAAAAAAGAGCTTTTTGTAGCATTCCAGGGCCCATCAAATGGAGTAGTAGGTACCTCAAAAGTGAGGTTTTTTCCATCGTAACTTGCGTATTCTTCCTCCTCAAATGATAATAAAAATTCCATGGGGGCATGAGTATAATTTTCAACCTTTTCAAAACCCTCCTTTGCAATTATTACCCCTCTCTCATAGTCAAACTGCGGGATTTTTATTCCCAAGTTGCCAAAGAAAAAGTCTGTCTCGGCGTGATTTATATTTTCCAGAGACCCAATTTTCCAAGCTCCCGAAGAACCGTCATATTTTATAGCAGAATAATCAAAAGGGTAGATGAAATTTTCTTTATATCTACTTATCGCATAATCAAGAGTAGGGGCATTAGGAATATAAGATGTATTTCCAGGTACTTGGAAGTTTGTTCCTTTGTCTGAAAAAACTAAGAGAGAATCAGATTTAATATCGTGAATATTTTTAAAAGCGTCTAATCCTTGATTAGTAAGTACTTTATCTTGGTAAAAGTTTACAGTTCCTGAAAACTCAAGATTTTTATAAACAGTTACATTATTAGTTTCATATACTTTTTCTAGGGATTTTTGCACTAAAAGTTTATTTTCATAGTCGTTCTCAAAGTAATAAGGGTAGTCTTTTCTTATCATTAGGTATTTTACCCCAAGCTTATCTAGCGACTTTCCTATATTTATTGAGTAAATATTTTCCTCACTAAACAAATAATTTATCAAATTCATTATTGTTGACGAGGTAGTTATTGACGATTTATCCGTGGAGATTAAATTTGCAAACCAAAATCTTACTTCGGGTTCTTTAGCCCAGGTAGGTTGGGGTATACCCGGATACCAAGCTGTGTGAAAATTTTCTTTGTCCTGTTTTAAAAATAGGATAACTTTTGAAAAGTCATCTGGAACAGGTTGTGGAGTGTAATTTTTTACTAATGTAGCTCCTAAAAAAGATATATTTAATGCCAGAATAATAGATACTAATAAAATACTTCCAAAAAACAACGGTGTTTTCTTTGAGCCTTTTGCCAAAAATACTGCAATACCAAAAGAATAAACATAAGTAAGTAGTATTCCCATTTTGTCGTATTCTCTAAATAACCAGCCAAAGTTTTTGATAGGGGAGTTAAACATTAATCTAAAATAGAAAAGGTTAGTGATATCGCTTGAAATTGAAAGAAAAATCCCTAAGACTAAGATAATAAAAAGTGAAACAAACAATCCTCCTTTTCTGACAATAAAGATAAGCGCAGTTAGTGCAATTAACAGAGGAAATACAGCTAAGGTATTCCCAATTTCCTGAGAAATTCCTATAAAATAATCTTGATATGAGTTTAACCAGTAACCTGTAAGTCTTATCACATTTGATAGGTATGCATTTTTTCCTATTGCATTTACTATTGTCTCTGTGAGTACTGCATCGGGTTGAGACATGGAAGATAAAAAAGGCATTATCCAATAGGCATTCAAAGGAAAATAAAATAATCCAAAAATTAGTAGTTGTACAGTTTTTTTGATTTTAAGTTCTTTGTTGAAATTTTTGTTAATTATGAAAGCCATGTATAAAGAAAAGAAAATTATTATTTGAAAAAGTACGGTGTGTGGCGTTCCTGTTAAAAGTGCAGTAGAAATTAAAAGTAGGATTAATTTTTTATAATCTGAAGATATTGTAAATAAATATTTATATAGAAGAAAAAATGTTACAGGTATTGTTACCGTGGAGTAGAATAATCCAAAATGAGCTATCCTGTTTGAGAACCAGAAGTTTGATACGTAATAAACTCCTCCCAAAGAGGCTGCTAATGAAAGAACAGCACTGTTTTTTTGTTGGCCTCCTTGATTTTCGGTTATTTCCTTTAAAATTTGGTAGGTAGTGAAAATAAAAATTGATATAGATGATATAAAAAGACTTAGAATTTTAACTTTTACATAGTCAGAATCATTAAAAAATCCCACTAATCTTCCTACTGAGTAAGTCCCAAATACCGAATAAAATATTGGTATTCTGGATTTTTCAGCTAAGGACTCTCCTATATCATCACTGAAAGTAAATATGTATCTCTTGTAAAGATCACTGACCTCAATCCCCTCAGTTACATCTCTAAAGTATATATATCCGGGTTTAAATATTTTAGTTGATACAAAAATAGAAAGGATCAATACTGTAACAACCGGAATTATTATAGGCAGGTGTTTTTTCATTTCTAAATTATTTTAACACTTTTAATGTGCTGGCTCTATCGCAATGGCTAATAATGCCCTATAGCGTTGACTTTTTGCTGTTCTGGGGGTATAATTGGCGTAATTTGACAACTGAATATTACTATTAATCCAATTAGGATAAAGGAGTTCGGAAATGAGAAAGACTTTTTTAGTTTTCATGATCGTTTTGATGTTAGTTCCCAACGGAATAGTTTTGGGGCAGAGTTTGAATGGTGAAGTTCCGGAAACTCTCTACCATCACATACCCATTGGGGTAGGTGTTACAGAGTTTGAACCTTTCTCACATCCCTGGGAAAATGTTCTACCAGAACAAGCCGCTTGCTTAGTCTTTAACTTTGAGGGTTTTCCCTCCCAGTTAATTGTTGAAAGAGGCTGGTTCTTTGGAGATACCCTTTGGGCTGAGTACAACGGAAATCCTGTTGATCTTCAATACTACTCAGACCCGATGGAGGCGGCCTATCAAATCGAAGGATTTGTATTTGACAATCCTGAGACTTTAACGGTCTGTACCAAGAGGGTAGCTGAGCCATATTCTGTTGAGATAGGTTTTATATTGAAGGTTTCCTTTGTGGAAGATCCTGGTGGAGAATTTAAAATCTTTCTCCCGTTGGTATTCGTTTCTCCCCCTACACTTACGGAGGAAAGGGAAATCACAAAGATCTCTGATGAGATAAAAGTAAGTTTTCCTCAGGCACAGCCAGGGCAACGAACCTGTGTAAATTTCACATGGGATTCGAGTAAAACATCTCTAAACATCGATTCTGGATGGGTAATTGGAAATACCTTGGAAATAATCTTGAACGGGAATCCAGTAAATTATTCATGGACTCAATCCGGTCTAGGTTACAATTACGAGGTAAAGAAGACATTCACCAACCCTCAGGGACCTTTAGAAATTTGTACAACAAGGTTCTCTGGAACGGGTACTGAAATCGGTCTTAGGGCTGGAGTTCAGTGAAGTTGAAGTAAAATTTAGTTGTGTTATGTTACAAATACCCTGCTGTTTACTATTGAAGATTTTTTAATTTTCATAAGAACAGCAGGGTATATTTTTGCAAACTTCACATTATGTCATAGTTACGGTCCCATAGTATTGACAAAATCTATTTTAAGGTTTATAATTACTAAGTAATTCAAATGGCAATACAGTAAATATAAATATTAATGTGCTGTTACGCCACCAATATTTTTCCTGCTCGGATTAATTATTTGATCATCTATGCATTTGTAGATGCTTATTTGGTCTAGAAAGAGAGTATATGAGTAAAGTTTTTAATTTTAAAAATTTAATATTTGTTTTATCTTTTGGATTCTTATCCTTTATATTAGGAAGCCAGAAGATTTACGCTGATTCCAGATGTGAAGCTGTTTATGGAGGTGGGGAAGTTTGTGTTTATGACACCATATTCAAGATCACTAAAGAAGTAAGAATTCAAGGTGATACTGATTGGAAAGATAAGGTAACAGATGTTGAAGATGGAGATGTGGTTGAATTTAGAATAACTGTTACAAACAAGAGTGACGACGAGGCTAATAGTGCAGATGATATGAAGATGGAAGATTTCTTGCCTTCAGAGCTTAGCAGGATCGGAGGTTCGGATTTAACTGAGTACTGGGATGATTTTCTTCCTGGTGAAGTCAAAAAGTTTACTTTTGAAGCTAAGGTTAAATCTAGTGAGTATGATAAAGATGTGGAATTTGATAAATGTGTAGTTAACAAGGCTGAGCTAAGATGGGACGGGGATTTCCAAGGTTCAGATACTGCTACTGTTTGTTATGGAAACATAGAACCTGCGGAGCTTCCTAAGACCGGAGCTTTCTCAACACTGGGATTATCAGGTTTAGGACTATTGATATCAGGATTGGTATCAAAAAAATCTTCTAAGAAAAGATAAATTGAAAATTAAGTAAAAAATTTCAATATCCCCGCCTGCGTATGCGGGGATATTATTTGCCAACCACTTCGGGTGG
>JAHYJU010000032.1 GCA_019428825.1 Patescibacteria group bacterium
AGCAGTTTGTATGGATGGTATGTGTACTTTCTTTGGAATTTTTTTAAGAAGTTTGGGGAGAATAAAAAAGGTAAATTATTGGGCAATGGATTTTGTTCCGGAGAGAAGGTTTAAAAGCGGAATTAAGAATTTTATATATCACGGGATAAATAAATTTGGTTATAGAAATGCCGATGAGATGTGGGATTTATCTCCTAGAATGGCTGACGCAAGAGAGGAGTTTTTAGGAATTAATAAAGATAGTTATAGGAGTCAAAGGGTGGTTCCTTATGGAATGTGGCTAGATAGGATAAAAAGGTACTCTTACGAAGAGTGTGAGAAAAATACCTTAGTATTTATGGGTCATTTGATTGAAAAACAAGGAGTTCAAATTGTATTGGATGCAATACCTGAAATTATTAAAGAAATCCCAAATTTCAGATTTAAAGTTATTGGTACTGGGAATTATGAAGGTAAGTTAAAAGAAAAAGTTAAGGATTTGAAGATTGAAAAATATGTTGATTTTCTAGGTAAGATTGAAAAAAATGAAGATTTAGAAGAAGAAATCGCAAAATCTTGTGTAGCAATTGCTCCCTATATATCAAAATTGGATACTTGGACAAAATATGCGGATCCAGGAAAAGTGAAGACTTATTTAGCCTGTGGGGTCCCAGTACTTTTAACCAATGTTCCCTGGAATGCTGGGGAGATTGAGAATATGGGGTGTGGTAAGATAATCGAAGAAAACGTAGCGAGTATAGCGAGTAATTTTATAAAGTTAAGTGATCAAAACAGTAATCAGAAAGCTAGAAATGAATGTTTTTTATACGCTAAAAAATTTGACTATGGAAATTTGTTTGAGGGATTAGAGATATGATTGGGTTATTGAAAAAATACTTATTTCAATTAGTAAAAAAAGCACGTAAAGAGAATAGGGAAAATATATTAAAGCTACTACCTGATATTGAAGGTGAGGTTAGTATTTTGGATTTAGGGTGTGATGATGGTTCTTGGACGCTCCGTTTGGGAGAAAAATATGCTAAGCCTTCGTTGTTTGGAGTCGAGGTAGTAAGTAAGAGGGCCATCGAAGCTCAAGAAAAGGGCATAGTTACTAAAGGCTTCGATCTAAATGGTAAATTTGATTTTGAAGACAGTTCTTTTGATATTGTTCATTCTAATCAAGTCATCGAACATCTTTACGATACAGATAATTTTATTTCAGAAGTTTTTAGAATTTTAAAGCCCGGTGGATACTTTATTGTTTCTACTGTTAGTTTATCTAGTTGGCATAATATTTTTTCTTTATTACTAGGATTCCAGCCTTTTGATTTAGCAAATATTAGCTTAAAAGGAAATATCGGAAACTCCTTATCTTTTTGGTCTGAGACAGAGACGGAGAATTCGAAAAATAAATCTTGGCAACACGTGAGATTATTTACCCCGTATTCACTATCAAAATTCTTAAGAATTTATGGTTTTAGAGATTTTGAAGTTTTAACTTCTGGTTACTATCCTTTACCAGGTATGTTTGCTAGGATAGATAAAAGGCATTCGCATTATTTTGTTATAAGAGTTACTAAGTATGAAGGATAATATAACTGGAAATAAAACTTTTGAATTAAGTCAATACACCAACGATTTACATAAGAAAATTGCTTACAATTATATTGCAGGTAGGAAACTTTTAGATATTGGTTGTGGTACTTGTGTAGATTCTCTCATGCTGAAAGAAAAATATAATCTAAACGTTTATTCCACAGATATTTATAAACATAAAAATGTAGATTTATTTAATTTAAATTTTAAAAAAGGTTCTATTCTAAACTTACCTTATGCGAGTAATTCATTTGATTATGTATTTTTGCACGATGTTCTACATCATGTAGACGAAGACGACCAATCCTATGATTCGCACTTATCGGCTTTGAATGAATTGAAAAGGGTGTGTAAGAAAGGGGGTACAATTATTATACTTGAGGGAAATCGCTACAACCCGCTTTTTTATCCCCATATGGTAAAAATGCTAGGGCATAATCATTGGAAGCAAGGTTATTTTAAGAAAGTTATAACTACAGTTTTCGACAATGTTGAATTTAAGTATTTTGAAGCACATTTATATCCTAAAAAGTTTTTGTGGCTTGGTAAAATATACGAGTTTATCATGGAGAGAATATCTCCCAAGCTTTTTTTGGCTTATAATATGGCTGTTGTTAAATTATAATGTGTAAAACAGAGTTAAAACCGAATAATACATGTAAAAATGAAAAAATATGAATCAAAGATTAAAAATATAGCATACCTTGGATATAGAGTTATGAACCCGATATTCGATCCCATCAAATTTTTAAAGGGTTTGTATGGTTATCTGTGGTATGTGAGAGATTTAATAAAATTTAAGATTTTAGGCAATGAAATAAAAATACAAATGATGGATTTATATCCAATTTTGGACGAGAAAGTAACAGAGACACATTTAGATAGTCATTATTTTTACCAACAATTGTGGGTATTTGAAAATGTTCTGAAAAATAAACCAAGAAAACATGTAGATGTTGGTTCAACCTATCAAATGAGTGGTTATCTTTCTAAAATAGTACCAACAACATTTATAGATATTAGACCCATCAATGTCAATTTGAAAAATTTGGATATCATAGATGCATCGATATTAAGTTTACCCTTCAAAGAAAATTCTTTAGAATCTCTATCTAGTCTCAGTGTGGTCGAACATATAGGGTTAGGTAGATATGGTGATGAGATAGATCTCAATGGTTGGAATAAAGCGTGCAAGGAGTTACAAAGAGTTTTAAATAAAAATGGCAGGTTATATTTATCTGTGCCTATCGGAAGATATAGAGTTTGTTTTAATGCCCATAGAGTTTTATCTCCTATTGATATCGTAAGAAATTTTAATGAATTAGAACTAGAAAATTTTGACGTCGTTGACGATACAGGTAAATATTTAAAAAAGGTTAATTTTGTTGATTACAAAAAAGCCGAATATAGTTTAGGGATGTTTTGTTTTGTAAAACGTTGACAAATTTAAATAATTGATTATACAAATTAGATAACTATGTCATTTAAAACACCAATTTTAATAGCTGCCTTCAACAGGGTAGAAACCACGAAAAGAGTATTTGAAGTGGTACGTAGTATGAAGCCTGAAAAACTCTTTATTGCTTTAGATGGTCCTCGAGATAACAAGGTTGGAGAAAAAGAGAAATGTGAAGAAGTAAAAAAAGTATTTGAAAATATTGATTGGAAATGTGATGTAAAAACTTTATTTAGAGAGAGAAATATGGGTTGTCCCAAGGCCATTCCAGGAGCTATTGATTGGATGTTTTCTCAAGTTGATGAGGGAATAATATTGGAAGATGATTGCGTGCCAAACGAAACTTTTTTTGATTTTTGTGAAACCATGCTGGAAAAATACAGAAACGACAATAGCGTAATGATGGTTGGAGGAACAAATTTTTTCCCGGATAAATTTTTTTCAACTAAAAGCTATTTTTTTTCTAGATACTCTTTTATATGGGGTTGGGCTACATGGAAAAGGGCATGGGCAAAATACGATATTGAGATGAAATCTTATCCAGATTTCAAGGAAAAAGGAGGAATGAGAAAAATACTTCCTAATGTGTTTGAGAGGTTTTTTTGGAAAACCTCTTTTGATAATAAATACCGTGGCTATCACGATAATTGGGATGCAAAATGGTATTACACACTATTTTCCAGTAATGGATTAGGAATAGTTCCAGAGGTTAATTTGATAACAAATATCGGATCTGGCCCCGACGCCAGCGTTACCGTTAATTTGGATAATAGGCTTATATTACCAGCGACAAGTTTACCTTACCCACTCAGACACCCCGATAAAATAACTGAAAATAAAAATTATAGTAGGAAAACATTTAGAAGAGTTTTTCTTACGACTGCGTCACCAAGAAACATCTTTTCTAATTATTTTGGTTTAGTTAAGCTAAAAATAAAAAAATGTCTAAAATCTTAAAAAAAATTCTAAATTCTCATTTTTCTTTTATTTTATTTATTATAGTTACAACTTTATTAATCTTTAGACCATTGTTCTCGGATGGATATCCCAGTTGGGCGGATAACAGTACCCCGCCTGTCCTAAACATGACAAGGTTCAATAGTAAGTCGAATTTTACCTATTCAGAACAATACCACGGGCTTGTTTACAATTCGAATGAAATACTTATCAATTTTTTACCTAACAAGATTGCCACAATATTTAATATATTTATTTTAGACCCAAGGATTCTTTCGATAATTTGGGTTGTATTTCCCTACATAACATTGAACATTTGTCTGTACTTTTCTTTTTTTAATGTGTTTCGTGATAAGCGTTTGAGTTTTTTACTTACTTTATTTTATATATTTAGTCCTTGGAACCTATCTCTCATTGCGTATGGGTGGTCTTGGACTTCTTATAGCATTGCTTGTGGAATTTTATTCATCTCTTACTTTATAAGATATCTCGAATATCCTAAGTTCAAAGATGTTGTCACAATGTCTTTATTGTCCGTTTTCGGGTTTATAAATATTGCTAATTTTTATGTTGTTTTGTTAAGTGCATTTATATTCCTATTTATTTATATACTGGTTAATAAAATAAAATTAAGCGAAGTGTATTTGTTGTACAAAAATTTGTTATTTTTGCCTTTGATTATTTTATTGATAAATCTTTACTGGATACTTCCAATAGGTCCCATGTCAAGAGAATTAAATTCGGGATTTGATAATCTTCCAAAAATATACCCTACTAGTATTTTAACTTATTTAAATACTTTCTTTTTTTCTACAAATTTTTCCTTATTTGAAGAATTTTCCTCGATTTTCAAGTTCTTTAACTCGTTTCTTTTTAGAATTTTTTACATTTTTTTCCTGTTAGCAGTACTTTGGTATATTTTAAAAAATGCCACTCATGATAAAAAATTAAAAACATACTTATTCCTGTATTTATTGCTTTTTGGTTTAAGCTTAGGGGTTAACTTTAGTCTTTTGTGGGTTGCCTTTCAGTCATTACCTGGGGCATTTATGATAAGATCTCCTCAGTTAAAATTTTATCCAATACTTTTTTTTCTACTAACACTTCTTGTAGGCAGGGTTATTCAAAAATATAATCCTAAAAAATTTATTTATTTTACATTCTCGGTTGTATTTTTTGGAGTTATTGGATTTGCTAGAAGTGGGCCATTTTCTTATTGGAGCAACGTTACACCACCATGTGATTATAGAGAGGTAATTAAAGTATTAAATAACTCCGATAGTAAATATTTTACGGTTGCTGAGTTTCCAGAAATATGGGGTACGCCTAAAATCAGTTGGTTAAATGACAGGTATGCAACTCCAATACTCAACTCTATGATATACAATCCCCTGATAATTTATAATAAATGGAATACAGCAGTGATACCTGAGTACTTGAAAGAGGTATATACAAACCCTTCGACAGACATACCAGCAATATTGGGTAGAGGGGGTGTTAAATATGTTTTGGTACATAAGGATTATTCTAACTTTCGTGTAAAAAAAGATTTTAGCTCAATGGAGGGATTATCTAAAGTTGTGGGTGGGGAAAATGTTGATTTATTTGAGGTTTCGGAACATTTTTATAAGGATCTTTTTTATTCAGAAGTGAAAAATTTAGAACACGAACGTATTAATCCGATTATGCAGGTGGTCAAAATAAAACCAGGGGAACAACTTACATTTAATCGTCAATACGATGTTAGTTTAAAGCTTTATGATGAAAAAGACATTAGAAACATGGGTTACTACGATTGTAATTTTTCAATCGGAGATCTAAATTTTTGTGATATTTTGCTGCTAAAGGTTAATCCTTTATCAAAAGAACCTTTGGATAAAGACCATAAAAATAATTGGATTTTGCCTGAAAATTCTTCCGGTTCATATGTAGTTTACTACGAACCCCAGATTTATTTCTATATAGGCTTGATAATATCTTTTGTAGCTTTTATTTTAAATGTTTTGTATTTGCTATTAGTGAGAGATAGTACCAAAAACAAAAGAATAGTATTAAACTAAAATATGTTTTCTTTACTGGGAAAATTCATTATCTACTCTTACAATGATTCTTCGTTGGGTTTTATGTCTGGTTTCTATAGGATGATTGGTAAAGAATACTTATTGGAAAATTCAACACTTACATCATTGTTGAAAAATAAAGTTGATTTTTTGACCTCTACAGCAAAGCAATACCTTTTCTCTCATTTCGATTTTGTTATCGTGAATAACATACTCCTGATTTTAGCGGTTTTTCTAAGTATTTATTTTTCATTCAAATTATTCAACATTGTGGTTAAGAGGGCACTCTTATCTTTATTTTTTACAATTCTTTACTCCTTTTCTACGTATTTTTTATACAGAGTAATATCCGCTACACAGACATTATATTTTATATTTGTTTTCCCGACTGTTTTGTATTTACTGTTAAAAAACAAAAAATCTTTTTTTGTAGGTTTGATAGTATTCATATTCTCAATGATTAGCAATTACTACGGTTTTTTTCTGTTTGTTCTGGTTTGTTTTTGGTACTTATCAGATTTAATTTTAAAAAAAGTATCTTTCAAAAATTTTCTTAAGAATACTATTTTATTTTTCTTAAGCTTTACCATTCTTATAGCAATATTTATAGGCCCTCTACTGTACAAAAACCTTCCGATATTTGGAAAGTACGAAAGATCTCAGGAAAGTGAGTTTTTAGAAACTGATACGCACTCAGTTTATCGTCCGATAGATAATTGGTCTTGGTTCAGTTTCCGTCCCTGGTATTTCTTTATTCCCCCAAAATCTTCTGTTTTCTTTGGCGAATTTTCAAAAAACATAAATAAAAAAATAGAATCCACAGGATACTACCTTGCAGATGATTACATGGAAGAAGAAATGGCAGGAAGTTATATGGGTTGGCATTTTTTAATAGGATTAGGAACAGTAGCCACACTTCTTCTTTTAAAAAGATATAAAAACATAGAATTCAAAACATTCCAAAACGTATACAAAAACAAAGAAATGATAATTAGAAGCTTCTTTATCATTTTTTGTATTTTACTTATCTCCGGACCTCCCTCATTCACAATAAGTGGGGTAGAGATATACACTCCAACATATCTTCTATACTACATAGTACCTGTATTCAGAACATTAGTTAGATGGGCAGTAGTAATTTATCTCTTTGTTTTAATAATTAACTCTTTCCTTGTTCAGGATCTATACAATTTAATGAAAACAAAGTTTCAAAAAATACTCTTTATCCTAGCTTTCTTATCTTTAAACTTTGTAATCTTTGCAATAAAAATACCTGTAATAAACATAAATAAACCACCTGAAGAAATAGCTTTCGTAAAAGAAAAATATCCTGAAAGTGTACCTTATGCTGTGTATCCCAAAGGAGACTATTACTCGATATTTTGGATAATTTCACATGAAGATTTATTAATTAACCCTGTTAATTTTATTAACTACGAAACAGGATTTAATTCAAATGAATTTTCAAAAAATTTAATAACAGAAGAGGGAATACAAGAATTCCTTAATAAAGATCCCAAGTACCTAATCTATTATCCTGAAAAAATATCTGATGATGATTTGGAGAAGATTGGAGAAATAAATCCAAATTTAAAAACCAGAGAATATGTGTATGAATTTTTTAGATCTCAGTTTGGAGAGAGCATAGAAGTAGGGGAGTCTGTAGTTTTTGAAGTAACCAATTAGGGCTACTTATCTCTCAAGGATAAAGCATTAGGTCTTTTAAGACTTTTTAGTTTTTCTTTTTGAAAGTCCTTTACTACCTCGTCTAGCAATTTTTTTTGCCATTCTTGTGGCCATTCCAGAAAGTTTAGTCCTTCACATTCTTTTTTAAATTTTTGACTGTTAATTTTCATTTTAAATTTTTTTGTAACCAATCTTTAGTATAGTGTATTTTTACATGATTGTTTATGTTGTCAATATCAAATTCGTAGTAAATAATATTATGTTTTTCGTTTAAGACAAATATTGCCAAAACAACTTGTTCTTTAAAAGTTTTCTTTACCTCATTTGCATTTTCTCTGGCAAGAAAGAAATTTTTAATAAAAAAATCTTTGGGTAAATATCTCAGGCCTTGCAGTATCCTATTTTTCACAAAACTCCAAGATATTTGTGGATTTTGATATAAATAAAATATTGCTACCTTCCTATTCCTTTTCAAAGCCCTTTCAACATTAGATATTGCTTTATGTTTTAATCCAAAAGTTGTATCAACAAGAGCACTTTGATTATCCCCGTACACTTTATCTATTAGATACTCCATTCCTAAAGCTGCGGCATTTTGAAAAATTGAAGCATTGTACCCATAATAACCAGGTATTATCTCCCTAATCTCATCTGTGTCTAACCTAACAACCTTCTTTTCTTTTTCTGATTCATAGAATCTTTCGATAAAAAGCTTAGAGAACTCTGTTTTTCCTGCCCCCGGGGCACCGGCCATAAATATCGTAAAAGGTTTATCTACAGGAGGATAATCTTTTATACTTGCAAACTTATCCTTAATAAACCTCTTGTTTCTTTTCACCCATGATATTGCTTCTTCTTCATTTCTACAGATTCCATAGTTCATTCTGGAAGAAAATCTACCAGCTGAACATTATTTTAAGATTAAAATTATTTGAGAATAGCTTTTATATTCTACTAACCACACCCCCAACCAATTTCCTCGTATTCTTAGGAAACACTTTTGAAATTTCAATCAACTTCTCTTTATCAAGATTTTTTAAATAAAGTTCATCAACATTTAAAACTCTCTTTCCCTTAGAAACAAGATAAAGACAATCAACCAACGCTTTCTCCGGAATTGCAATATTTATTCCGTTTTCAAAAACATAACCAAAATAGTATTTATCTGATAACTTAGTAAATTCAATTTCAGTATCATTCAAAATCATTTTTTTTGTCCTTTTTGGAGTAGCAAAAGTTAAAGTATAGGGCACCTGACTTAAAATTCCATACCTACTTAACACACTCTCAAAAGAAAGATAAGATGGGTAATAAATTTGATTTGCTATCTTTAAAACATCAATCTCAGTCCCATACGGAGCATAAATTCCTTTTGCAACTCTTATCAAAATTCCTTTTTTGCACCATCTTGTTAATTGCCCTCTCAAAGAATTAATAGGCATATCTAGAACTCTTTCAAGATCTTTTACAGAATAATAGTCCTTTTTTAACTTTTCTAATTTTTTTAATGCCTCTATTCCTGTCATATACTTTTAATTACATCATCTACAAGCCCCCTATAACTAACAGGAAGCAACTTATTAAGTTCTCTTTTAACTTCGTTTTTATTAAAACCTGAAAAATCCATCTTAATATCTTTATCTCCTAGGTTTTGTTTAATAAACCAAATATCAAAAACATCCCTTATTCTTTTGGTTTCAATATCCAGTTTGTCTGTTAAGATTTTTTCTAGCGAAAAAGTATTTGCTATTAAATTTATTGGAGAAATAGAGCTTTTTAATAAAATTAAAGAGTAATCTTTATCTCTTTTCAAATCTTCTTTTCTTGTAGAAATCTCTATTTTTATACTTAAATTTTGTGATATCGAAGAATCCGATACCTTAAAAAGTGCAAATAGGGTATTAAATTTATTCAACGCTTCCACAAGTTCTATATTGGGATTATTCGTAGCAATATTTTCACACACATCAATAAAATCTTTGAGTTTAATATTTTTTAATTGTGAAAAATCCAAATCATCCGAAAATCTCGGAGAATCATAAGCAAGTCTCAAAGCAGTTCCACCTTTAAAAACTATCTTATCTGCTAAATCACTTGTATAAATTTCTTTCAATACAATAAGTTCATATTCCTCTCTGACAATTTGAGGAGTTGAAATTTTTAGTTTTTTGCTTAGTTGTTCAGCCAATTCCTTGTTCATGTTCTATATGATACCACAATATAAGCAAAAATGCTAATATATTATGAACATATCTTTAGACTGTTATTACAGTATAAAATCTATTAAAATTGTAGATATCTGCCAAAAATGATCTAAAATTGGAAAAATTCCCCAAATCACCTATAATACCCATACCTACCCTTAGAATAATAAAATGTTGCAAATATTAGCTCAAAACAAATTTAATATAGTTTTAATTTTGGTGTTGTTCTTGCTTCTTTTGCTTATTCTTTTCCCTTTGGAGAATTTAATTTCCAAAATTTTAAAAACTAAAATAAGTAAGGTACACATATTCTCAATTTTGGTTCTAGTTGCTTTATCTGTAATATTTTATGTGTCAAAATTAGATTTCATTTTAAGTTTACCCATGATAGTTTTTTCGTTCTTTGTTTTTCTTCTGGGATTTTTATCAGAAAGAAAATACATTTACTTACTTGCGCTGATTTCACTGGGTTTAACTCCGATAATGCTTATTTTAAAAATGGAAGACATAGCTGAATTTTTTGCACAAACATGTTACCTCCTCCTAGTCCTTGGTGTTCTAAAGGATATTTTCTATGAAAAGATATTTGAATAAAAGAAAATTAAAGAAAATCTTAGTAATAGCACTTTTTACAGGGTTATTTCTACCTTCATTAACCACTATCGCTCAAGGAAAGCAGGATTATTATCGAAAACTATTCGGAAAAGAATTTGAGTTTACAATATATGAATCCGATAAAGAAAAAGCAAAGGACGAAGATTATTTATCTTCTAATTTAAAAAAAGGTTATGCGGTAGTTCTAACTTCCTCAATTTTTGATGAGAATACAGTTGAAGAGGATGAGGAAGAAGTAAAATCTGATGATATTATAAATTATTTTGAGCCTTATAAAAAAGTAATTCTCATCTGTGATAATGATTTTTCTGCGGAGTATCCTTTTGAATTTTCATGTGATTATAGAGAAGTTTTTTCAAAAGAAGCTATAAATCTTGGAAAATTTCTAAGAAGCATCGGTGATCGTGACATTGATCTTTATGTTATCCCTGAAAATATTCTGCTATCTCCTGACAGTAGATCTAACATAGGTAAATATTTTTCTGCAATAAAAAGGTCTGATGAAGCCCCCGAAGTATCTGAAGACGCTAAATTGGAGGAGGAAGAGAGAAGTATCTTATCCGATCTTAAAGATTTTAAAGACACAATGGTATTTGAATTTTTCTCAATTTCTTTTTCCATGTTTATCATTGCTTCTTTATCCTGGGGTTTACTAAGATTTCTAACTAAGGAAGATAAGAATTTTGATATTGAATTTTTCAAAAACCTCAGTAATTCATTTAAAAAACTCCACCTGTACCAAAAGATATTAATACCTGTTCTAGTGGGTATGGTTTTAATTTATATTCCTTTGGTTTT
>JAHYJU010000070.1 GCA_019428825.1 Patescibacteria group bacterium
TCGCGGAGGCGTGGCTGCTCTTGCACCCAAATTACCTATTGCTAGCAATTCAATTGATCTATTAGTAGATTCTTATGGTCCCGGTACTTGGTTTTTAGAGACAGGTACGAGAGCAAAAGAATATTTTTCTGAAATTAGTAGGGTCTTAGCAGAGAATGGTTCCGCAAGAATATTTCCAATTGAAAATGTACAAGACCTTATTAATATGGCTTTTGAGCATATTGGAGAAGCCCCTCCTAAGGAAATGGGTACTACTACTATAAAAAGGGCACAAGAAATATTAAAAGGAATACCTGATGTTAATAATTTAATCAAAGAACGAACAATGGGAAATCTGAAACCGTATTTAGATTTGGTCCCAGATATTAATTGGGAAATTTATACAAAAGCTGAGAAAGTTTCCTGTGCTGAAAGAATAGGTATAAAAATAACAAAGAAGGAACAAGTTAATCAGATAAATTTATCTCGAACATAGTTCGCACATCCTCACAAATGGCCCACCAAATCCTTGCATTTGTTGTAATAACAGTATTTATAATCTATTTTAGGATATTTATCTCGTAATCTCATCTGCTAATCTATTTGCTAATTCATCTCTCTTGTTTTCTAACCCTTTAGTAGGAAAGTACCTTTCAGGCAAGGAATAATACTGTGAATTATTATAAGCTTTTGCCGCAGCACGTAATGCAGGGTACATTTGAGAACTTCTTTCAGAAGGTATTGGATGGTTTTGTTCATCAGGTATATTTGTAGCGAAAAATTCGAATGCTTTTTTTAGGCTACCACCATTCTCAGAGGTGTAATTCCAAAGATCACAATCCTCACCGTATTTTTCAGCTACCGTAGCTATTTTAGTATAGGCATCAAGGTTGTATAAAAAATAACCAAAAGAATCTACACGATCTTCTCTCTCAAGTGGCATGTCACCAGCTGAAGTTATCTGACCAGCTATTCTTTCTTTTGACCTGTTAATAGCCTCTATAACCTTATCTCTATTTCCAAGAAAATCAGCAATCATAGCTACTTGAGCATCGTACCAAGTACCATGATTGTTTTCTTTTCCCATTTCTCTAATACCTTTTTCACTTTTGGTTAACCAGTCTAGGTAGCTTCCATACCAATCTTTAATTCCGGTTAACACCTCTGGATTTATTATGTTTTTCTCTTGAATTTTTTGTATTTGATCCAAAACATAAAGAAAGTCTGTTCCCTCAATTATTCCAAAATACTGACCGGTTTCTTCTCCGTTTATCACTTGAGCATACTCAAGGTTAGGTGTCATTCTCGTATCTTCATTTATAAACCATCTGCTCAATGCTGTGTTTAAATATTCGGCATATTTTGCTGGGTCCTCACCATTATCTACGACTTCGAGAGCTGCCTCTGATGTACAGAAAACATTAATTTTAAATTCTTCAACTTTCTTCACATCAGAATATCTATAAGCCTCCGGATTTGGCACACCATCTTCCCAAGCCAAGTTACCATGTTCATTCCTCCACATTTTATATCTCGTGTTAGATACATAATCGTGCGGATCTCCCGACGGGGCAATTTCAGTTGGTAACTTATCTGTAATAACTGGGGTTTTATTATCTTCT
>JAHYJU010000033.1 GCA_019428825.1 Patescibacteria group bacterium
TCAGCGATACTATACGGATGGTATAGATTGGTTGGATAATAATCCCATGGACCCAAAAAAGAAAAAAATATCACTAATTCAAGTAGATAGAACTTCCGCATGGGTACTCCTATTCTCAATAATTGCCTATATGCTGAGTGGCTACGGAATGACAAAAGCAATATTTGATAGTCAATTTTCACGCTTTATGCATAGAAACATCCTCCCAACTATAACTATGATAGCTTTTGTTGGTCACACATCCCTAGCTGTAAGAACAGCAATGATGAGAAAAAGAATTTGGAATAAAACCACAAAAATTCTTTTAATTCTATCTTATACAATTGGGTTCTTGGCTTTTATCTATCTTGAAGTTTTCATTATGAGAGACAGAAAAATTACTGATGCTAAAGATAATATGAGCAACTACGAAAGAAGTGCACAAAAAGAAAGCATTGTCACCGAATCAAATGATGGGGAACAAAGAGTTTTCACACTCCAAGAACTTTCTCAATATGACGGTAAGAACGGAATCTCGGCATACGCTGCTGTAGAAGGGGTTGTTTACGACCTCACAAAGGTTTTTGAAAACGGAGATCATTTAGGACATCAGGCAGGTGAGGAGTTAACCGAAGAATTTTATTCAGCACACTCAATAGAGAAAATCACAAAGTATCCTGTTGTTGGAACTCTCCAAGAAGAGTAAGAAAAGTCCGTTACTCACTTCCCCAAGCTTCCAACATCACCTTAGCTTCTTCCTCAGGCATCTTCTTCACAATCACTCCCATCTGAACCATAACATAATCCCCAACTTTCACATCGACCCCGCTGTTAAAAACATCTCTTTTTTCCATTGGATACTCAACAGTAACAACTTTCTCTTTTATTTCTAAAACTTTTCCCGGTACAGCTAAACACATATCTGATATTATACATATGTATGGAAACTGCTCACATAGAAAATAAAAAACTTGCAATAGGTTGGTTTAGCTTCACATGTAGCGAAGACAGCACTATCCTATTCACCGAGCTTTTGAATAAACATTTTGACGAATGGAAAAAACTCATTGATTTCAGACACATTAAATCATTAAAAACAAAAAACGAACTAAAAGATCTTGATGTAGCTTTTGTTGAAGGTGCAATTTCTTCTCCGGATCAGGAAAAGGAAGTAAAAGAAATTAGAGAAAATACAAAATATGTTGTGGCTATTGGACAATGTGCTTGTACGGGAATGCCTTCTGCCAGTAGAAATGCTTTTGGAGATGAAGAAATGGACGACAGAATAAAATGGTATATGGATAATTTTAACTACCATCAAAAAGTTAAAAAACTTGAAGATGTGATAAAAGTAGATGATAAAGTAGAAGGGTGCCCTATGAATGTTCCTAAATTTATGTCAGTCATGGAAAAGTATCTAAAATTATTTAATATCGTATAAAAAATGCATAGCGGAAATATTACAATTGAAAATATTACAAAAATCGAAGGCTCAGCTGGCCTTGAAGTTACCATAGAGAATGGAAAAGTAACTGACTTAAAGTTTAAAATAAATGATTATAGAAGGTTTTATACAAAGGCTGTAAAAGGTAAACCATTCATTTCATCCCCATCTTTTCTATCAAGAATCTGTGGAACTTGTTCAGTTGCTCATCTTTTTGCTTCAATAAAAGCAGTAGAACAATCGCAGGGAATAGAAATAACCGAACAAACTAGAAAGCTAAGGCGCCTTGCCTACGATGCTTTAATGATAAGAGATCACGCCCTTCACCTATATTTCTTTGTTCTTCCCGATCTCTTGGGAGTAGACTCAATTCTCGATATTCCTGACAACCATGACGATATCGGTCATACACTTCTTCATGATTCTTTTGACATAAAACAACTTGGAACCGATATTGCGGATATTATTATTGGGGCAGCTATTCATGCGCCTTTCCCCACTATCGGAGGATTTTTAAAACTACCTGACGAATCAAAATTCCCTGAACTTCTGGAAAGATTGGAAAAAATAAGACCCCAGGTTCTGAGAGGAATAAAAGCTTTTTATGATTACGATGCCCAACTTATTAGAGATTCAGATTATGTTGCTATAAGAGGAAAAAATGGATTTGATTTCCTTGAGGGTGACTTGATAAGTATGCACGGTAAAAAAATTCCTGAAAATGAATTTCTAAACTTCTTTGATATTACCGTAGTACCCTATTCACAATCCGAAGGATATGTTTTTTCAGATGATCACAAAAACTACCTTGTAGGATCTCTTGCCAGATTAAATATTAATAAAGACCAACTTCACACCGAAACACAAAAAGATGCGGAAAAATTCCTTTCGGTTTTTCCTTCTGAGAATGTTTACCACAACAATCTAGCTCAAGCGATAGAAATACTACACTGTGTAGATGAAGCAATAGATATTTTAAAAGATTTAAAAATAGTTGATGAAAAACCCGTTAAAACTCCTTTACAAGCAGGTACAGGAATTGGTGTAGTAGAAGCTCCCAGAGGAACCCTGTATCACAAAGCGGTAGTAGATGAAAAAGGAATGATAGTAGATCATGACGTCATTGTCCCAACTTCTCAAAATCAAATAAGTATAGAAAATGACCTTAAAAAATACTTCAACGAAAATCTTGATAAAAGTGAAGAAAAATTAAAACTGGATGCTGAAAGTATAATTCGTGCTTATGACCCCTGTATGTCCTGTGCAACCAACTTCCTCAAGATAGATTGGATACGAAAATAATCTACATCTTTTTCCATCGGTAACCCAATTATCGTAACCTTCCCAAGCTTTCCAAGTTTTTTTAAATAACGTAGCTGAAAACCCAGATCAAAATCATGAGCCGTAGTTTTTCCCCCCAGCGAAATACTTTGCATATCCGCATCCTCGATTATTTCTATATCTTCAATCCCCTCAACAGTGTCCATGATTACAACATTCTCTTCGTCCACAAAAGGAAGATCCTGATTCGGTTTTACAAACACAAAGTCGCAATTCTCAATAGAACCACTCAGTTTCTTGGCAATTTTTATAGCTTTGTTATCAAAGGATAAATCCTCATTTCCAAAAACATAAACTTTCATTTGAAATGATTATAACTTAAAATTACCCTTGGTATGGACAAAAAGGCACTTCAATTGTTATCAAGATTTTCTCTACCGCCAAATGCTTTGGGTTACTGCGGTAAAGATTCTGCTCCTGAAAAATTTAAAAAATGTGTGTTAGAAGGTAAGTGCTCGGGAGTGTCATCCGAAATCAAAAACTTTATTGTTTTAAACCCCTACTTAAAAACAATTTCAGAAGTAACGGGGAAGGATATTTTTTCTTATCAAGTAGCCGAAACGTATTGGCTGGGAAATAGTTTATTAAAAAAATCAAAAGCCGAAGATTATGAAATTTTACTTAAAAACTTAAAAAAACAGGGTGTTCCCGATTGGATAATTAAGGAACTAGATGAAAAAAATATTAAAAAATTCATTCCTTTCCACTTGTTTCAAATTCTAAATGCCGGGGTTGGAAGAACGTCAATTAAAGATCCTTACAATATAAAAATGATGAACAACTGCATGGTCAGATGGGGAAAAGTGAAAAAAGTCTTAGAAGATAAGGTTGTTGTGAAGCTAAATTCTCTTGACGGGAGTCCGGGTAAATACAAGCTGGTTTTAAAAGAAGAAGAAGTGAATTTTATACCCGGATTTGTTAGCAATATAAAAGCCGGGGATATGATTTCTGTTCATTGGGGGTTAGTTGTGAAAAAACTAACGGAAAGAGAATTAGAAAATCTTAAATACTGGACTAAAGAAACAATAAAAATATTCAACTAACAATTATTATCTTGTTATTCCAAAATAAATTTACTTAGGCCAAACCTGTTCACCGGTCTCAGTGTCAGTAATAACTATTGCTGCTGTAGGACAAGACTGAGCGGCCAGTAATATATTTGCTTCTTCATCGGTAGCACCTTCCTGAATAACCGCTTTTGCTTCTTCATCGAGTTGAAAAACTGCAGGCGAAAATGCCACACACGAAGCTGCACTTATACATGCGTCTCTTATAACTTTAACCTTATATTTTCCAATTATTACTTCTTTATCTTCCATTTTTATTCCTCCAAATTTCTAAACTAACTAAATACTACCCTACTAAGTATATTTTTTGAATAAATCAGTAAGACCTTCAAGTTTAGGTTCGTTATCAATCAATGGCTTTTCAGCAATTTGAACATACCCTTCCTCAAGAGTTGGTTTCTCTTCTCTGTAAAAAATACCGAGAGGAATTTTCTTTTCACCAAACTCATAGGCTTTCATAAACGCCTCTTTCTTATTTGTCGGGTCATAATCATCTCCAAGATAATAAGTATTTTGCTGGTACATAGCGTGAGTACAAACTTTATTAAAAGTAACACAGGGCTGTAAGATATCTATTAATGCAAAACCTTTATGATTGTTAGCCTCAATAATTAAATTCATCAATTTATCCATATGTCCCGAATAAGCCCGAGCTACAAATGTGGCACCTGACGCTATCGCCCATGCTAAAGGATAAACCGGATCATCGGGATTTCCTGCAGGAGTAGATTTAGTTTTCATACCACGCTCAGTAGCAGGGGAAGTTTGTCCCGTAGTTAAAGCGTAGAGAGTATTATCATGCAAAAGGACTGTAATATCGTGGTTCCTTCTTGCTGAATGAACAAAATGATTACCACCCTCACCTAAACAATCACCATCACCAACATGTGCAAAAACATTTAGTCTATTATTTGCCATTTTAATACCCGAAGCTACAGGGAGTGCCCTACCATGCAAACCTTCAAAAGAAGTTAACTTTACAAAATTTAAAATATGTCCGTGACACCCAATTCCCGCAACCAAGGCTGTATTAGTATTATCCCAACCTTCCTGTACCGCAGCATTTTTAAATGCCGCCCAAATATTCAAGTTCCCACAACCGGGACACCAGTTAGGAGTAAATGGAGTTTTTAATTCTTCTTGTGTCATATCTTTTTTACTCCTTCCACACTATTTAACTTTTCAATTATTTCCGCAGGGTAAATAATCCTTCCATCCAATTTCAAAAATCTATCCTTAATCTCAATCCCCGTCTTTTCTCTAACTATATCTGCTAACTGCCCTGTGTAGTTACACTCAATATCAACCACATGTTTTGCTTTTGATAAAACGTTAGATAAAAATTCAGTCGGAAAAGGATTCATCCACGTCACATGAACATAATTAACATTGGAAAAACTTTTTAGTGCTTCTAAAATGCTCCCCTTATTACTACCCCACGAGACAACCGTTATATCAGCATCTTCAGGGCCAAAAACTTCAGGATTAGGCATGTCGTTTTGAGCGCAGGTAATAAGCTTCTGCATTCTTTTTTTCATCTGAATATTTCTATTTTCAATTTCCTCCGAAGAATAACCATACTCATCGTGCTCGTCTGAATTAGCAATAAAAAAGTTGCCTACTCCGGGGATACTCCTTGGAGATACCCCATCCTCTGAAAGCTCGTATCTTTTGTAATCTTCGACTTTTTCTTTTATAAACTTACCTCTATCAATTTTTAAATCAGTAACATTGGGAAACATCATAGTTTCGTCATTTTCACAAATATTTTTATCTATCAAGACAACTACGGTAGTTTGATATTTATCTGCCAAATCAAAAGCTTTTGCAGTAAGTTCGTATGTTTCCTGAACATCTCCGGGAGTTAAAACGATTCTCGGCCAATCATCCTGATGAGAATGAAGAACCATTCTTAAATCACCCTGTCCGCTCCAAGTAGGAAGACCTGTAGCAGGACCACCCCTCATACCTTCGACAATTACCAAAGGAGTCTCTGTAATTCCTGCAAGACCGTAAGCTTCAGTCATTAAACAAAATCCCCCGCCCGAAGTCGCTGTCATAGAACGAGCTCCGGCATAAGAAGCTCCGATGGACATGTTTATTGCAGATATTTCATCTTCAGGTTGTTTGTAAATATAACCGAACTTTTCCTGATTGGCGGCCAAGACATGGAGGATGTTACTGATGGGAGACATTGGGTATATTGCGGCAAACTGCAAACCTGCAGAGATTGCGCCTAAAGCGGCCGCCTCGTTTCCTGTTAATACCATGTAAGGAGTTGGGGAACTAAATGAATCTATAACTTTCATATAATCTCTAAGGTCATCTTTGAAATTTTCAAGAACATAGTTGTAACCAAGATCTGCAGCTTTTTTATCAGCATTAACAATATCCTCACCTTTACTACCATATTCTTCTTCTATTAATTTTTTAAAAGTTTCATTATTACCCCCCAGCAAACCCAGTGCTGATGACAGCGCAACAATATTTAAGAAAATAGTTTTCTCTCCGGCTTCGTGAGCTAATTTTTTCAAAGGAATACCATAAAGAGAGATGCTCTTATCTACTTTAGATAAATCAGCTTTTGATTCAGAGTCGTAAATAATCCCCCCGCCTTCTTCAATTTCTGAAAAATGAAGGTCTATTGTAATCTGGTCAAAAGCTATTAAAAGGTCGGACTTTGCTCTTGGTGCTGTAACTTTTTCAGTTGAAAAATTTACCTGCATTACGTTATGACCACCTTTTATCAAAGAAGGGTACTCAATATAATCAAAAACCTGGTAACCGGATCTTGCAGCAATTTTTGCAAGCATAAGTCCTACCGATTTAACTCCAGTCCCTGCTGGACCTCCAATTTTTACTGATACTACATTATCTTTATTGACCATATTTTTCTGTATAAATCCTTTCCTCCGGGCAACCTCTTTCTATCAAAAGCTTTGATACATCATCTACCATAAATTTGTTACCGCAAAGATAAGCGGAACATTTTGATGCGTCCGGAAAATCTTTATTTACAAGTTCCGTAATAAATCCTATCGGGCCTTCCCATTTAGGATCGGGATTATTTACTGCAATCTCATACGAGAAGTTTTCATATTTATTTGCCAAATCAATAAAATAATCCTTGAAAAATACGTCGCAGAAGTTATTAACTCCCAAATAAAGTTTTACTTTTCTATCATTCTTTCCCTCTTCAAGAGCGCTCTCTATCATGTACTTTAACGGTGCTGTCCCACACCCTGTTGCAAAAAAGAGCATATTTTCAACGTCTTCATTTGGAACTAGAGTGAAAGACCCAAAGGGACCAAGGAAATTCATCTTATCCCCTACTTTTAAACTTTCGAAAAACTTAGATCCCGGTCCTCCGGGTGTTGAATCTACTAAAAGATTAAACTTATTTGGTGACTCAAAACCTGCAACTGAATAACAATTAACACGGGTATCCGAAACCTTAACACTTAAAAATTGCCCTGGAATAACTGAGAGTGGTTCTACTGACTCAAATTCAAAGAAATGCATCTTCTCCGTAAGATTTTCTGCTTTAAGAACTTTTGCTGTTTTAAAATTCGGACCTTGGGGCATCTGCTTATTTTCCCCTAAAATTACCTTTGTGTCTACTGCCCAAACATCGTTGATATTAATTATGACAGGATTGATTTCAATTTCTTCTATCCCCGGCTCCCCCTCCACAACCTTGCTCAGCTTGACCATAAGCTCATAAAGTTTATCTAAAGCATAAGGTTGATCGTCATTTTTACCTTTTAGTGATTTAAAAATCTTTGAACCTTCTACAAGTTTTTTTGCTTTATTCATATCCATAGGTAGTAGCGAAAGATTTTTATCAGATATTAATTCAGCCAACGAACCACCCGCCCCAAAGAGCATAACGTGACCAAAGGTTTTATCATTTTTAACTCCCACTATCACTTCAGTACCCGAGGGAACTTCTTTTTGAATTTGGAAAGATGTAGTACCTTTGATATCTTCAGTTAAACTATCTTTTTTTCTTTCAAGAATTTGCCACGCATCTTCTAGCTCATCGTCATTTTTTATATCTAAAACCACTCCCCCTACATCTTTTTTATGCAAAAGTCCGGGAGATGAAAGTTTTAATACCACAGGATAGTTGTGAATTCCTGCAAATTCTTTAGCTTGACCTAAATTTTCTACACCCAAAGTCGGGGGTGTGTTTATTCCAATTGCAGAAATTACAATATCAGCCTCTAAATTATCTAAAGCGGGTTGTTTTTTATCTATACCTTCTTTTACCAATTTGTTAACTTTTTCAGGCATGAAATCAAAATTAAGAACTTGATAGATGTCCAACTGTGTACCCGATCTTCCTTGTTGTCTTTTTTTGAACTCCCACATTTTTCCCAAGGCATATATAGCTCTCTCGGGAAATCTAAAAGAAGGTATTTGCATCTTATTTAAAATTTTCTCACCCTCGCTTACCAAAGTTCCTCCGATAAAGGAACAAAAGACGGGTTTATTATATTTTTTAGAAATATCACCAATCATTTCAGCAGTTTTTTTAATTTGGGTCATTATTTGGGGAGTAAGTAGAACTACCACGGCATCACAACCGTCGTTCTGAAGAACAATTTCGGTAGCATTTGCAAACCTATCAGCCAAGGCGTCACCCAAGACATCTACAGGATTCATAATACTTGCAGACCTAGGTAAAACTTCGAGCAATTTATTTTTAGTCTCTTCTCCCATTTCAGCCATTTCAAGATTATTTTCAATAATACTGTCGGCACTTATTACTCCCGGGCCTCCGGCGTTTGATATTACGGCAACTCTCGGTCCCTCAGGTACAATTCCCCAAGAAAAAGCTTTTGAAAGATCAAAGAAGTCTTCCAAGGTGTCACATCTTATAATCCCTGCTTCTTGTAAAGCTGTATTAAAAACATCGTCGGCTCCTGCAATTGCGCCTGTATGTGACTGCATTGCACTTACAGCGGCGGGACTTTTCCCGGGCTTTATAATAAATATCGGATTATGCTTTGTAATTTTGTTGCTAATTTCCAAAAAATCACGCCCAGCAACAATTGATTCTAAATAAAGACCTATTGGATGTATACCCCCCAACTCTTCTTCGGACAAAGAGGTAACGGAGCCATGATGTTTTTCAAAAAGATATTCCAAAATATCGTTTTCATTTAATACAGCTTTGTTACCTAAAGTTGCAAAGTGTGAAAAACCCAAACCTACGGAACCGCACCAGTCGAAAAGGGATGTCGCGATAGCTCCGGATTGGGTAATAAAATTTAAATTACCGTCAGGGGAAGTAACTTTTCCAAATGTCGCATTAACTAAATTTTCGTTATTTACAAAACCTAAGCAATTAGGACCTAACAAGTTTATATCGTACTTTTTTGAAATATCTATTAACTCTTTTTCCAGTTTTTCACCCTCTTCACCAATCTCTTTAAAACCTGCGGATATAACAACAACATTTTTCGTTCCTTTTTCACCTATTTGGTTTAAAACTTCGGAAATAGCAGGGGAAGGAATTGAAATTATTGCTAAATCAGGAACCTCAGGAAGACTCAAAACATCTTTAAAACATTTTTTCTTTAGAATTGTTTTTGCAGTTGAATTTACAGGATATAGTTGTCCTTTAAAACCCGATTCGATAAGGTTTTTTAGAATAACGGTACCAACTTTTTTCGGCGAACTTGAGGCTCCGATAACGGCTATGGATTTTGGTAAAAATAAGGCAGTTAAGTTTTTGGGCATTACCTTAGTCTATTAATTTTTTGCTGTTACGTCAATGATAAATCTATTTTTTGGTTGTTGCTTCATGAAGAGAGATGCCGACGGATATCGCTAAATTAAGAGAATCTACATCATCGGTTTGATATATTTTTATACTTTTCCCGAAATTTTTAAAACTTGGATCCAAACCTGAGCTTTCGCTTCCAAATACTAAAGAATAGGGTTTCTCAAAAGAAGCTTCTGTTAGAGAAATCTCTCCGCCGTCAGTCATAAAAGTGTAGGTATTTCTTTTAAATTTTTCCCGGTACTCATCAAAAGAATCAAAGTACTGAAAATTTATTTTGAAAATACTCCCCATGGAGGCTCTTCCAACTTTTGGGTCGAAAATATCTACTGCGGGTTTTACTATAGCAAGGTCCTTGAACCCAAAGGCCAACATCGTCCTGCATATGGTACCTAAGTTACCCATGTCCTCGGGGTTAACTAGAACCAAATGATTATTTTTTTGATTAATGGAAGCTTGATATTTTTTATAAACTCCTATTGCATATGTATTTCCACTTTTAGATAAAAAGTCTACTGATTTTTGGCTTTCTTCAACTCTAACTCCATTTTTTCTACAGAAAGAGATAATTTCTTCAACACCTTTATTTGTATAACCTTTTGGACTGATAACCACCTTAACTACTTCTTTTCCTCTATTTTCTAAAAGCTCTATCGTGGGAAAGACTCCGATTGAATAAGAGGTATCTGATTTTTTATTGTATTTTTTAAGCATAATGGTTTGGAGTGATTATATCAAAGCAACCTAAAAATATATTTTCTTTTAAGTGAAATGGTTGATAAAAATATTTAAAGTTTCTTTTGTTTGAAAAAACATGTTAGTATTTTTACATGGATGATCAAGCACAAAATAACAATAATAATGGGATTGAAGAAGTTCAAAGTCTTGGCTTCACACCTCAAGACAACCAGCCAAAACAGGACGTCCCCCAGCAACCAATACCTACACCACAGCCTGAGCCTCCAACCCCAACACCAAATTTGAACGCAACACCACAATCCCAACCTCAAATGACAAATCAAAGCACGGAAGAAG
>JAHYJU010000034.1 GCA_019428825.1 Patescibacteria group bacterium
ATACTATCATTGGAAAAACAGCCTGATTCTGGAAAATTTAATTATAGATTGTAAGAAAGAAAACGTTCGATTTGCCCTTACAATTATTGCTCATATAGATGACAAAAATGATGAGTTTCTGAATTGCAGGGAATGTTGGGATACGCTTTTGAGAAATATCAAAACAGAGCTTGAGGAAAAAGATATTAGAGATGTTAATTTGAATTTTGAACATGCCGAAGGGACAGATGAAGGAATAGATCAAAGATTTTCTGAGCTTACAAAATATTTAAATGAAGAGTTAGATAGGGCGTATGGAAGCTCTTATTTAGTTGTATCAGCTTTTGGAGATTCTGCAACTCAGAGTCGTGTCAGCTCGGACCTTGAAAATCTTAGCAGAAATGCGGATGGGATTTTTATAATGGCTTACGATTACCACAGACCTGTTTCAGACACAATAGGGCCAGTGTCTCCGATAGAAGGTCCCGGTATAGATGTCACACAAACGATTGAAGAGTTTTTGACTAAAACACCCCCTAATAAAATAATTTTGGGTGTACCTTATTACGGATATAATTGGTTGGTTGAAGACAGCTCGGAATATGCAAAAAGAGTCGAGGGTTCGGATGAAAATGGATTTTCCAGAGCACAAACCTACGAGGATGTAATGACTACAATATTAGAAGTAAGCCCCGAGATAAAGTGGAATGAAGAAGGAAAATCCCCATATCTTACTTACAGAAGTCCGGAAACCAACCACCTGAGAACTGCCTACTACGAAAATGCAGAATCCCTGGGATATAAATATGAACTCGTTAATAATTATGACCTTGGGGGTGTCGGAATATGGGCTCTTGGTTACGATGGTGGCTACACAGAGCTTTGGGATCTTTTATACGAATCTTTTGTTCGCGAAGAAAAATAAGAAATTTTTTATCCTTATCTTAATAGCCTTCCTGAAGCAATTTATTATTGGTGGGCCCATCAGGATTCGAACCTGAGACCTTTGCAATGTGAATGCAACGCTCTAACCAACTGAGCTATGAGCCCTAAAACTAAACATCTTCATTTTACTACACCTTGAGATTTTATTTCATCTGGAATACGATTAAATAATGAGTAAAAACAAAAGTACACGAGATGTGATAGAAAGCTATTTTCAAGTAATTATAATATTCATACTTGTGTTCATCATTACTTACTTCTTTGTAGGTCAGCTTTACGAAGTTACCGGAGATTCAATGACACCCAGTTATCAAAACGGAGAGCAACTCATTGCCGAAAAAATATCCATAAAACTTTCAAATCTTCAAAGAGGGGATGTAATAATTTTCAGAAGCCCTTTAGACAAAAATAGGCTCTTAGTAAAAAGGTTAATTGGTTTTCCGGGCGATAAATTACAAATCATGGACGGTTCTGTTTACATAAACGGAGAAATGTTAAATGAAAAATATCTATCTGAAACTACTATTACAGAAGGAAAAAGAATTCTAGAAGAAAACTTTGAATATAAAATCCCGGCAGACTCATACGTTGTTATGGGAGATAACCGTGAACAAAGTACTGATTCCAGAGAATGGGGATATATAAAAACAGAATATATGATAGGAAGAGCAATATTAGTGTACTACCCGTTGAAAAACTTGAGATTTGTTGAAAGTATAAAATACTGATAAGGATTTAAAACCTACTTCTTACTGTCTTCCTTCTCCACAACATTTACTTTTTTCTTTTTCCTCGAATCCCATGCAAATTCCACTACACCGTCAGTTTTGGAATATAGTGTAAAATCTCTACCCATATCAACGTTATCGCCGGGAATAATTTCCCTACCTCTTTGTCTAACAATTATTTGCCCTGTTTTTACAGCCGAACCACCATAGATTTTTACACCTAATCTTTTACCGGATACATTTCCACCTTGGGCTGCTTTTGTTCCACCACCTTTTTTATGTGCCATTTTTTATTTAGTTCCTTTCAAATTTTTGCTTGTTTGTTTCGAAACCGTTTTTCTAACTTCTTTTTTAACCCCATCTGCTTTTTTTGCGGGCCTTCCGGGTGATTTCTTCTTTACCTCACTCTTAACAGTAGGTTTTACCTCTTCTTTTACAGGTTTTTTAACCTCTTCATCTTTATCAGCTTTACCTTTAGATATTTTCTCAATTTTAATTACACTTATAGGTTGTCTATGACCTCTAACCTTATCGTATCTTGATTTACTTTTAAATCTAGCCACCCTAACTTTTTTATCCAGTTTCTCCTCTAAAACAATAGCTTTAACCGATAAATCCTTTACTTCAGGCTCACCTATAATACGGGTATCACCTTCTGAGTAAAACAAAACCTCAATTTTCAAAGGTTTTTGCTGTCTCTCAACCTTAATAACATCGCCCTCTCGGACTAGATACTGTTTTGACGCTAATTTTATTACTGCATATTTTTCCATATTAAACATAAGGATATTACACTAATCTTGGGATTTGAGCAATATCGTAACTAAAGCTCCGAACTTGTTCCAACAATAATCAGTAAGTCGTAATCACTATCATCAGGTAAATCCTGCTTTATCTCGATTTCAGGAAAATTAGACTTCATGTCTTCGGTTACCAATGACTCGTAGTCGGAAATCATATCTTTTTTAAAATTCAAAATTGTAGGATCAGTTTTTGCATCCGCAGTGGCAATTGTTAACACCGCATAGCCAAAACCCTCTAAAAATTCCTTTGTCCTTTTGGCTAAACCACTAACCCCGGCACCATTTTCTACCCTAATTTTCAAATTTCCTTTTTTAACTTCTAAATTTGGGTCAGAATCATTCGATTGAGTATTTTCAGAATCTTCTCCTTGTGTTTGTTCTACTGACTCGCTCAAAACCTGAGTATCTTGTAAATTTTGCTGGTTAGTTTCCTGAGCTATTTGAGTATCCAGAGAAACATCCCTATTCCCAACTGCTCTAATACCAAAATACCCACCTATTAATAAAATCAGGGCTCCCGCAACGGAACCTGCTACAATTAATACGGAGCTTTTAGATTCCACAACAGGTAGCGGAAGAAGATTTAACATATTTAATCCCCCTTCTAATATTTCGTCTTCAGAATCCAGTAAAAAGTTAACTATCGCGTTCAATTCAAAACCCTCGGGTACTGTTTGAGAAGATTTAAAATCAGGAGGACTTACCTTCGTTACCTCGTAATCAGGCAATGAGAAAGAATCACAATTCAATGTGAAAATACACTTTATCGGGCTGGATCTCTTGTAAAAAGATAGGTCTTTTATTAAGTCCTTGAGCTCTGCAGGACTCTTTTCTTTTTTATATGTTCCTGCGAAAAACACACCGTTTAACTCAGAAAGAGCAATTACCTGCTCCCCATCGATTTTTGAAACAAAAATTGCGGGGTCATTAACCTTTTCATATTTCGGTAACCCCAAAACCCAGGGAATAACACTCTTTAAACCTATACCGATGGTATTAGATAAATCCATGTATTTTTCCATAACATCTTTTCTTACTCCGATGAACTGGTATATAAAGGGTGCCATCTTTTTATAGGAAAAATAAAGATTATTAAGATCCACATCAGGATCTTTTTCCTTTATTTCCAACACTACCTGCTCGTCAATGTTTGCTCCGTTCTTTGAAACCGTAACATACCTCAAAAAAACATCCTGGGGCTCTATAAGAAAATTCAAACTAAGCTTACTTTTTCCTAAAGATGATACTTGAGATACGAGATTATCTAAAATTGTAGACAAACCGTTTGGATCTATTATTCTGGTATCATCTACAATATCTTTTGGTACATCAACCAACGCAGTCTTTAAAGATGCTTCTTTGTCTACTGTGGAAACCCTTAATATATTTTTATTGATTGATACTATAATATCCTGCATACATTAAATATAACATAAAATTATATCTTCTCTACCTTTATCTCATCACCCGGAATTATTTCTTTTGCTAAAAGTTTATTTCTTATCTCTTCATTAAAAATGTCAACTATATTCCCCATTTCCTCATCATTTTTATAAGTCAAAATAATTTCATCCGAAACCGAAAGACCTGCTTCTTTTCTCAAACCCTGAACTTTTCTAATAAAATCCCTCAGCATGCCTTCTTTTTTTAGCTCTTCGGTTATTTGCAGATCCAATTTTACGGAATTTGACCCGTCAAACTCCCAACCCTCTTTCTCGTTAAGAGAATCTAAAAACTCAATATTTTTAACATTAACCTCATCCGTAATTAAATACTGATACTCCTCAGGAACTTGATTCTCTTTAAGCACAGCTAAAGATGAAAGCACCTGTCTTACGGGTACTGATTTTTCAACTCTTATGGACAAAGCTTGAGATACAATATCTCTGGTTTTTTTCATGTTATTCAAAATTTCCTCGGATTGGTCTAAGACTTGTTCATCCCAAGATGGGTAATCGCACAAATGAACAGACTCGCTATCAATTTTCAGATTTCTATATATATTTTCTGAGATAAAGGGAATTATTGGTGCCGAAGCTTTTGAAAATTCTATCAATACTTTGTACAAAGTAGATAGGGCTTCATTGTCTCCGGATGATATCCTGTCACGGGATCTTCTAACGTACCACCTGGAAAGATCGTCAACAAAATCTTCCAGAGATTTTACAGCCGGAGGTATGTTGTAAGATTCTATATTTTCAGATATATCTCTTATAACTTGATTTAACCTTAAAATTATCCATTTATCTAAAATGTTTGTTGATTCAACAGCTTTTTTTTCATCCCAATTGTTTGTCTCGGCATACATCAAGAAAAACATCGCAGAATTCCAAAGAGGATTAAGAACATTACGTAGTTTGTTCTTTAGCTCTACTTCATCAAAATTTGTATTTTCCGCTGACATTAAGGGAGAACTCATTAAATAAAGTCGCAGAGCATCCCCGCCATATTTATTTAAAATATCTCTGGAATCAGGGTAGTTTTTGTAAGTCTTACTCATCTTCCTACCGTCGGTTCCTGCCATGACCCCGGTTACAATTACATTATTAAAACACCTGGAATCAAACAGTAAGGTAGACATTATGTGCATTCTTTGAAACCACGCTCTAACTTGACCTTTATACTCAACGATATAGTCGCCGGGATAATTTTTTTCAAACTTTTCCTGATTTTCAAAAGGGTAGTGTATCTGTGCAAAAGACATCGAGCCGGCCTCCATCCAAGAATCCAAAACTTCGGTTCTTCTTTTATATTCTTTTCCATCTTTTTTTAAAACTATTTCATCAATATAGGGTCTGTGTAAATCTTTAACTTTTTTACCTGATAAATCCTTAATCTCTTGTATTGAAGATACGACTATCCTATCCCCATCTTCCGACTCCCACACGGGCATAGGGGTAGCCCAAAATCTATTTCTGGAAACACACCAATCGGGAGCCTGGTCTATAGTTTTTTCAAATATCCCGTGCTTTATATACTCAGGAACCCAATTTATATCCTGATTATTTTTAATTAAATCATCCTTGATACTTTGAATGTCTATAAACCATGAATTTTGAGCTTTCTGTACCAAAAGAGTGTTGCATCTATCGTGAAATGGCACTCTGTGAGTAGTTTTCTCATTTTTTAACAAAATATCTCTATCAACTAAATTATCTAATATCAAAGAATTTGCTTTTAAATAAAACATTCCTTCATAGGGATTTTTCTCCTCGCTACCGGGTAAAAATTTTCCTTCGTCATCTAAGGTCATCATGGTTGTTAAACCATAGTGCCTACCCATTGCTGTGTCTACCTCACCGAAGCCGGGGGCACTGTGAACAATACCTGTACCTTCTTCCATAGTAACCATTCCTTCAAAAGAATAAACCTTAAATTCTCCTTCTTTTGAAGAATAAAACCTGTACAAAGGCTCGTAATCAAGTCCTATTAAATCCTTTCCCGGAAACTCGCTCACTATTTTGTACGTATCCGATTCAAAAACAAAATCCAATCTTTCTTTTGCCAAAATATATTTTTCATTTTCAAAATCAACGGATACATACGTTTCTTTTTCATCTACAACCAAAGCTCTATTGGAAGGAAGGGTCCATGGAGTTGTTGTCCATGCTAAGAGATAAAAACCTTCAAATTTTCCATCTGAGTTCACCTTGAATTTTACTGTTATAGAAGGATCTTCCTCATCTCGGTACGAGTTATCCATAGCAATTTCAAAATCAGAAACGGGAGTTCCACAAGTAGGACAAAACAAAGAAGTTCTCACACCTTCGTATATCAATCCCTTTTCATATATTTGTTTAAAAGCCCACATCACACTTTCCATATATTTTTGATCTGTTGTCCTGTAAGCATTTTCAAAATCCACCCATCGACCAATTTTATTTACATACCACTCCCACTCCGCTGAAGTTTTTGAAGTATAGTCATAACAAGCTTGGGTAAATTTATCTAAACCATATTTTTCAATATCCCTTCTATTTTCTATTCCCAATTCCTCTTGAACTCTATTCTCAACAGTCAAACCGTGGGCATCCCATCCCCAAACCCTCTCTACCCTTTTTCCCCTCATTGTCCAATACCTTGGAATTACATCTTTTGCGATAGAAGCTAGTAAATGCCCGTAATGAGGTAAACCAGAAACAAAGGGAGGGCCGTCATAAAAAACATACAAATTATCTTCAGGATTTTTTTCTACTGACTTTTCAAAGATATTATTACTTTTCCAGTATTCCAATACTTCATCTTCAAATTCGGGTATTGATTTTTTTTCAGGAATTTTAAAAGACATATGTAAAATATTACATCAAAAAATACCTATCTACCAATTAAATCTACACTTTCTGAATTATCAAATCCATTTTCTATAAAGAATTTATCCGTATTTTTAGCGTTTACAAATAAAACAGCCACCAAAAAGGCTAACATAATAAATATTAAAACTAGAAGGAGATAGTATTTTTTCACGACTCTTTATTGTTCCAGATTATGTCCTTAAATCCAAGTTTTTTATTTGAATATCTTGCCATCACAAAAAGAAGATCAGATAGACGATTTAGATACTTTACTATAAATAATCTACTTTTATCTTTACCTAAATAATCAACAACGACTCTCTCAAGTCTTCTGCAGGTAACTCTGCCTAGATGGAGAAAACTACTTTCTCTACAACCGCCGGGTAAAATAAAATTTTCGATGGGATCATTTTTTGATTCGAAATAATCAACAACTTCTTCAAGCTCCTTTATCCTATTTTCCCAATGCTCCATTTTTTCATTTGAGATTTTTTCGTTTGAAGAAATTAAAACACCTAAACTTATAAGATCTGTCTGCACCTCTACCGAAACTTTTCTCAAATCGTTAAGTCTTGCAGAGTGAAGAAAACCAAGACAAACCTCCAACTCATCAAAGGTTCCCAAAACCTCGAACACTGGGTCGGATTTAGATATTTTTTTATTCATTTTAGACAAAAAGGTGAATCCCTGGTCACCTCCGCGAGTATATACCTTAGTCATATTTACTAGGGCAGAATAAAACAAATATACCTGAAATAAAGTTACAGTCAATCAAATTTCAGCAAATAGAGTAGCCACAGATATAGCATTTAGCACAACCCTCTTCCTTTACAAAGGAGTAGTTACCGCAGTCCGGACACATGTCAACATTTCCCATAACACCGGGCGAAAAACCTTGTTTTTCACTTTCAATTTCTATATCTGTAGTACCGTCATGGTCTTTATCATGGTTAGAACAATTCTCGCCCATGTTTACACCGGAATTTGAGATAGAATATCCAAATTCTTCTGATAAAACCTTTGCCACAGCGTCAGGAATAGATCCTACTTTATTTTTTCCAAAACCCACAGACCTGCTACCACCTATGCCTATAAGCTGGGAAATGATTTCTGTAACCGTAGAATCAGAAGAACTAGGTGCTCTTAACCAACCACTTACAAGTCTTCCTAAACCTTCGGATAGCGCCGCAACATCAGTACCCGCCTTACCAACATTGATGAAAACTTCAAAAGGTTTACCTGCAGTATCCTTATTTACAGTAATAAATGCTTTACCTTGAGGGGTTTTTACACTATATGTTGCACCCTCTAGTCTGTAGTGCCTACCCAACTTCTCTTTTGTCCCCTCTTCGTAACCTACAACACTTGAGGGAACATCAAAATCTACTTCTTTTTTATCAGCAGAAGTAATGTCTTTTTTTTCAGTGGTTTGCAAGACCTCCTCCTGTCTGCTTCCCGAAACATAAACGGTTAAACCCTTACAACCCAACCTCCAACCCATCATATATACTTTTTCAACATCTTCCTTAGTAGCAGTAGGGGGTAAGTTACAAGTCTTTGAAATTGAATTATCAACAAAGGCTTGAAGGGAAGCCTGCATATAAATATGCTCTTCCGGAGTAACATCAGCTGAAACAACAAAGGTATTCCTAATATGCTCAGGTAATTTCTCAATATTTTGACAAGTTCCTGTCTTTATTACTTCTTCAATGATAGAAGATTTATCTTCCTCACTCATATCTAAAGAATCAAGAGCTTCCTGAAAAGAAGGGCTGACATAGGTTAGTGTCATTTTACCCAAATCCCCCGCTGCTTGATAAACATTCCTATAATAAGCAAGTGCGAAAACAGGTTCACAACCATAACCTTCTACCCCGGCAACTGTTGAAATCGTACCTGTGGGAGCAACCGTTGTAACAGCGGCATTTCTTATTCCGTACAACCTTATTCCATTCATGATTTCTGACCAGTTTATATAAGGTCTTCCCCAATCACATGTAAATTCTTTTAGAGGGCTAGGTGGCTGCCAAGTTAAATTAGAGGGATCAAATATGCTTCCCTTTATACCCGGGAAAGGACCTCTTTCTTTTGCCAGTTCTATTGAAGTCTTCATTGAATGAAACCTCACAAATTCCATAACCTGACCGGCTAATTCCTGGGCCTCCGAGCTTCCGTACCTAACTCCTAAGTAATAAAACATATCGGCAAGACCCATTATCCCTAGACCTATTCTTCTGTTCTGATGGGCTGCCTCCTTAAGTTGAGGAACTGCAGGTACGTAGTTATTTGCGCTTACTACGTTATCTAAAAATCTAGTAGATAAAATGATTGTTTTTCTTAGCTCTTCCCAATCAATATCTTTCTCAGAAGTAACGTGTTTGGCTAAATTTATAGACCCTAAACAGCAATTTTCATAAGGACCTAGCCACTGCTCCCCACAGGGATTTGTAGCCTCGAGGTCATAGAGATTTGGTACCGGGTTATCTTTATTGGCTGTATCGATAAATAAAACTCCGGGCTCACCATTTTTATAGGCTTGTTTTATTATCAAATCAAATATCTCACGTGCTTTTGGTTTTTCGACAACTTCTTCCGTATGAGGGGCAACTATATCGTAGGTCTCATCTTTCTCAACTGCTTCCAAGAATTTATCGGTCAATGCGACGGATATATTGAAATTAGAAAGTCTCCCCTCAACATCTTTAGATGTGATAAATTCTCTAATATCCGGATGGTCTACTCTTAAAATACCCATGTTAGCGCCTCTTCTTACACCACCCTGGGCGATTACTCCAAAAGCCCCATTGTATGCTTCCATAAATCCTACGGGACCGGTGGAAACACCGTTATATGTAGATATTGAAAAACCTTTAGGTCTTAATCTGGAAAAGGAAAAACCGTTCCCCCCACCCGATTGTTGTATTAAAGCGGCATTTCTAAGAGTTTGAAAAATACCGTCAGGATGTTTTCCCAAGTCGTCCTCAACAGGAAGAACAAAACATGCGGCTAATTGACCTAAAGAAGTTCCGGCACCTGTGAAAGTCGGGGAGTTAGGATAAAATTTTTTGGATGATATTAAATTATAAAATTCTATTGAAGATCTTTCAGCATTTCTATACGATCTGTCGGGTTCCGCCATTGTATCCGCAATTCTTATAAACATGTCTTCAGGAGTTTCTTCAACCTCCCCAAGTTTATTTTTTCTCAAATATCTTTTCTCTAAGATAGTCCTACTATTTTCAGAGAATTCGATATTTTCATTTCTAACTAACTCCTCCCCTTCTTTAAAGTAAAGATATGAGCTCATATTTATATTAATAATTTGTGAGTTAGAAACCTCTGCTGCCTTAAGACAAAGGCCATTAACTCACCTACAAATTTATACTTACATTCTAAATACGGAAAAATATACTGCCTAGGGATAATAAAACCAGAAAATCACATGGAAAAAAAGCAGTGGGGATTAGAAGATTGATTAAGATTCTCCTATTTTCCTCTTAAAAATGCAGGTATGTCGTACTTATCTTCAAAATCACCTTCAAAATCTTCCGGTTTGAACACGTCCCTAGATTCCTCAGGAGGTATATTCCTATTTTCATTCTTTGGTGAAAAATCCTGTCTCGGAGCAGGTGCTGTGT
>JAHYJU010000035.1 GCA_019428825.1 Patescibacteria group bacterium
TTTTGTATCCCCTGTAATACAATCAGGTAGAAATACTACATGGGCACCGGCAGGAACAGTTTTTTATAATGAAAAAATTTATTTCACAGGTCTAAGAGGAAACGGTTTGTATGAGTATGACATCGAAACCGGTGAACTAAGTAAATATCTTGACGGAGTTTATGGGAGATTAAGAGCAATAACAGTCGGTCCTGATGGTTATTTATATGTTTCAACAAGCAATAGGGACGGTAGGGGCGATGTTAGAGATGGGGATGATAAGATATTAAAGATTAATCTTGAGTTATTGAAATAGTTTTTCAATTTCATCTGCAAGCTCGTAATCTTTTTGTGTAATTTCGTTTGAATCATGGGTGTATATCTCTATTTCCAGTTCATTATAGTTTTTAATAAAAAGGTTCGGGTGGTGGTTTAGCTTTTCTGCAATATCTTTAATTAGATTTACCATATCTATTACTGCTACAAAGTTTTTTAGTTTGTATTTTCTAATTAGCTTGTTTGTTTTTTCCCAATTGTCTAATTTATAACCCATAATTAAAAAGTATGTGGTAGAACTTCCCCACCGTCATATATCCGAGACACATCTCTCAAACCTTCTATATCAATTATTGTAAATGATTTATTTTCATTTTTTATTAATCCTTCTTTTACTAATTTACCTATTTCGGTAGAAGTGGTTTCTCTTGTTAAAACCGATAGATCGGCAATATCCTTGTGAGTAAGAGATAATTCTAATTCTATCTCCCCCGACGTTTTTTTAATTCCGAAACGTTGTCCTGCCATTAAAATAGCTGCCGCAACCCTGGCTTGAGCATCTGAAGATAATAGGTATGTCATACGAACAAGAATTCCGTTTAAACCTGAGAATACTCGTTTTGACAGATCTCTAAATACATCATTTTCTCTGCGGAGAAAATCTAAAAAATTTTCATTTGTGACATTTATTGTTTCTATCGGAGTCATTGATTCATAAAAATAGTAATTAGGCTGTTCGGCTATTAATGACATCGCAGGAAAATATGTACCCGGCTTAAATATGTTTAGGGTAATTTCTTTTCCGGCTTCTGATATGGAGTACATTTTCACATACCCTGATTTTAAATAAGAGACAGAGTCAGTTTTATCATTAGCTGATATCAGAATTTCTCCTTTTTCGTGACTATCCGAAGGAAACTGTAAAAAAAATTTTGATACTTTTTCATTAACCTTACTATCCATATTTTTATACTACACAATATGTTTATAAAACTTTGTAATGTAGCTTACATTTTCAAAATCTTTGTTTATATTAAGGTATCTGTTATATTTACCAAAAATCTAGAAAGGATTTGAGGATTATGAATAAGACAATTCAAGCTTATGATGAAGGTGATTTTCTTGATTGGAAGTTACAAAAAGAAAAGGAAAGAAATGATAAAGATGATTTACCATTTTGGCACGATGAGATAAACGAATTCCTGTCTCTTGTCTCAACAGGGGATATTGTAGAGATAGGACCGGGGCCCGGAATTGAAGCACGGCAGATTTTATCTAGAGGTAAATTTTCAACCTATACGGGAATAGAACCTGCTTTAAAGCTGGCAAAAATATCTAAGCTTCTGTTAAGGGATTATTACTGTGATGTAAGGGTGGAGATAGTTAATAGCACTATCGAGGACTATTTGGCTGACAGAAAATTTAATGCCTTGGTTGCAGTGTGTTCTCTTGTGCACGTTAATTTTATATTCATAAGTGAGGTTCTCTTTAAGCTTAGAGATATGTGTGAAGACGGGGCTTACAGTTGGATAGTAATGAATGAGAGAGAGGATTCAGGATTATCTAAAACAGACTATCAGGGTAAAACTTTCTATTTCTATGATTTTGATGATTTCAAGAAAATGCTCCAAAAAAGTGGTTTTAAAACTCTTGAAGGTTCTAAAGTTATAGCAAAGGGAGGTCGTAATTGGCAGGTATTTTATCTTAAGGCAGTTTGATATGGAAAATACCTGTCTATTAGGGCACTTATATTAAAAAAATAGGTGCCTTTTTTTATTCTAAATTAGGTTTTTGTATATAATATTAAAACAAAATGAAAAAATCTTGGAAGTTGTTGAGTTTATATGCTCTCTTTTTATTCCTTATAACTTTTTTTCCTGATTTTAAGAAGGAAGTAGGGGATGTTGAGGAATTTGAAGAATATTTAGAGAGTAGTTTCGATTTTGTTTTAAATGATGAAGAATTTGAAGGAGTTAAATACAAAGTTTTAAGTGTTACTGACGGGGATACTTTTAGAATAGATTATGAGGGGAAATCAACCTCGGTTCGTATGATAGGTATAGATACTCCGGAAGTTAACCATCCTTCAAAACCTGTACAGTGCTTTGGGGAAGAAGCCAGTCAAAGAACAAAGGATTTACTTTTGGATAAAGAAGTTGTTTTGGAGCAGGATGTTTCGAAAACGGATAGATACGGAAGAATACTTGCCTATGTTTGGTTAAATGGCGAGATGATAAATGAAAAATTAGTAAAAGAAGGTTTTGCCTTCTCTACCCCATACCCTCCGGATGTTAAATATCAGGATATTTTAGATAAAGCTGAAGAATATGCTAGAAACAATAGCTTAGGTTTATGGGATGAATATACGTGTGGCGGGGATGTATATTTTGGTACAAATGATTCTTTCGACAACTGATCTATTTTCTTGACCAATTTTCTATATAAGATTGAAACTCCGGAAAATAGTGTGATATCAAAGTTATATCAAAATTAGATAATATTTGTTCTTTTGATTCTCTTTGGAGTAAGAAATTAAAGCTTTCGTGAGTTATTTCTTTAGGATTTTTATTTGTTTGAAGTTTTTCAAAGTATTCTTTTGATATAGTGACTGAGTGACGTGTTTCTGTTCCATTTTCTTGTATTGTGATTTCAAATTTATATTCGGGGTTTTTTTGTGTTTGGGTTATTTGTATGTTCACTGGGTTATATTACCACGAGAAATTTTGGGTAGTGAATTTGAATATTTTGCTAATAAAAAACCCCGATCTTTTATTAAAATCGGGGTTGGACTTTTACTAACTCTTTGTAGTAAAAATCTACATACTTAGATGTTTTTAACTTCTCTTCTCTAACTTTCCATCTACGATAGTCAATTGTAGGAAAAAAGGTATCGCAGGTTGTTATTTCCAGAATTTTTGTAAGGTATATTTTGTCGGCAATGTCTATTGTCTGTTTATATACCTCACTTCCGCCTGCAACCATCAACTCATTTTCACCCATGCTTTTGGCGTATTCAATTGCTTTTTCCAAATTGTCCGTTACGAGTACGGGTTCGTTCCTTGGGTGGTATTCCTCAGGTTTACGGGTTAAAACTATAACGTTTCTTCCCTTTAAGGGTTTATTTATACTTTCCCAGGTTAGCCTTCCCATCAGTACATGGTGTCCCATTGTTATTTCTTTAAACCTTTTTAGATCTTCAGGAAGGTGCCAGGGAATTTTCCCCATATAACCTATTCCGTTATTTACATCGACAGCGACAACTATGGATATTTTCATTTCTCTCCTTTATACCGCCATATCCGCTTTGATTTTTTCAAGATGCTTATAACCTGTAACTACAATGTCGCTCTCTTGAATGTTTTTGAGGTCAGTTCCTATTATGCTGTCACTTATACTTATCTGAGGAGATTTTTTCATCAAAGGCCATCGTAGTATTTGTCTCAAAGCTTGATCGAAATGGTTTTCGTAAAGGTGTGTGTCTCCGAAATGCATGTAAATGCTACCAGGCTCATACCCAGTATATTTTGCAAATATTAGCATCAACAGAGAATATGATGTTAGGTTAAAAGGAACTCCTAAGAACCAGTCTGCACTTCTTTGATAGACAGAAAAACTTATCTTACCTGACTTAACATGGGTTTGGAATGCAAAATGACAGGGTGCGAGTGCTATTTTATACACTTCCTTTGGATTCCATCCTAAAACTACATTTTGCCTTGTTTCCGGGATAGTTTTCAGGTTTTCCAGGGCTCTTTCGATTTGGTCCAGCCCGTAAAAATTTCTCCATGTAGAACCATAACCACCATCCAAGTCACCGTATTCTCTTGCAAACTCGCTATCGTTTCTTATTTTCTGAATATACTCCTTTATTGTAATGTTAGGGAAACCCCGTTTTTTCTTGTTATGGTCATATGCATTCAGGTTCCAAATGCTGACATTGTTTTGAACAAGAAACCTTATGTTGCTGTCTCCCTTTAGAAACCAGATTAGCTCCATGATGATGCTGTGGAGGTGAATGTGTTTCGTGGTCAAAATTGGGAAGCTATCCCAGCTTACCTTTGAATTTAAAGTCTGTCCAAATAACGACACTGTCTTGACCTTTGTTCGGTTTGCATCTAGCCTATCTTGTCTTTTTGCGCTGTACATTTTTAGCCAAAGCTTTGTTAAAACCCGTAAGTAATCTGACTCGTATTTCATTTTCTCTACCTCTTTCTAATAGTGAGTTTATTTTGATGATTATATCATTTAAGATTTTTTACATGTCGGAACGTCTCTTTTTGCAATATAAAAATGGTAGGGTTCTCATGGGAATGATTAAAAAGAAAAAACTAGTCATTGATAGCAATTTAGATCTGTTAGAGTTATTGGAAAAAATCTCTTTGAGATGTAAATTCTCCTAACTCTCTGAGGTTTACTTTTTTTCAAATCGAGGTAAAAATCAACGCTATGATTGTTACGAGGGAAAAAGAAATTATTAAAGCCCAGGATATAACTACACATATTTTATGTATTACCCACTCTTCTTTGGTAAATATTTTATTTTTTTTGATTTGAGTGTTTTCAGATAAACACTCTTTTGATTTTTGAAGAGCGTAATTATTTGCATCATGTCTGAAAAAGAAAGTTTTTTCATCCCATTGAATTGGAAAATCCTCCCACTTACCGTTTATATCCATTTTAATAACTGTTTTAGGTGTCCAATAGAATAGACTATTGTTCCTGTACGAACATAGGGTAACTGAATATTTTTCTGGTTTTTCTTCGTTTGTGTTTTTTATAACTTATTTTATCAAAAAACATGATAAGTTAGGCTCTTTTGTTAGAGTTAATTTGGATAAAGACCCGGATGTTTTGGGAAGGTATTTAGAGGTTTGATTTTTTGATAGCTTTGAATTTTTTATCTACATGGTAGGTTGCAATAAAATATACAAAAGTGTATATTTTAAAGTAACATGGATAAATATAATATTTTACTAAAACAGAATAAAAAAACATTTCATGCCTCTGATTTGGCATTATTGTGGGGAATAACGAATAAGGATACTTTGAATATGACTTTAAAGCGTTTTGTTGATAGGGGTGTGTTAAAGAGAATTCATAAAGGCTTCTACTCCACTACTGATATATCCGATATTGACCCCTATGATTTGGGATTTTCTTATTTAAATTCTTATAGTTACGTTTCTTTGGAGACGGTACTTGCTAAAGAGGGAATTATTTTCCAAGAGGTCAAATACATTACTTTTGTGAGTTCTAGATCATCTAAATTTAATATTGGAGGTGTTAAATATAGTTCAAGACAATTAAAAGAGGAGTTTTTAAATAATACCGCAGGGGTTCAAAAAGTAGGAGATCATTTTGAGGCAAATCTTGAGAGAGCCGTTGCGGATATTCTCTACTATAATCCTAAATACCATTTTGATAATAGAGAGATTATAGACTTTGATAAGGTAAAGAAAATTCAGACGGAGGTGGGATATGTTAAAGACTAATCAATCACAAGCTCTACATAAATCAATAATGTTAAGGGTTTTAATAAATATTTTAGACGACCCTTTTTTATCGCAAAACCTTTATTTTAAAGGAGGTACTTGCGCAAGTATGCTTGGATACCTGGACAGGTTTAGTGTGGATCTGGATTTTGATATTAAGGATAAAAATTTAATATCGGATGTGCAAAAAGGTTTGGAGAAAATTTTTGATGACGTTGGTCTTGAAATTAAAGATAGTAGCAAAAACACTGTTCAATATTATTTAAAATACGAGGCCCCTGAGAATTCAAGAAATACTTTAAAAATTGACGCCGTTGATGTCCCTTATATCGGTAACGAGTATGAAAAAATTCTTCTCCCGGAGATTAATAGATTTGCTATTTGTCAGACTAAATCTACCCTTTTTACTAATAAGCTGGTAGCAATAATTGATAGGCATGAGAGGAATGGTTCTATTGCGGGAAGGGATATTTATGATATTCATCATTTTTTTCAACAAGGTTTTGATATTAATGAAGAAATAATTAAGGAAAGAAGAAATACCGATACTAATACTTATCTTAAGGAGTTAGTTGATTTTATTGAAAAAAATATTACGGAGACAATCATTAATCAGGATTTAAATTTCTTATTAGAGCCTGAGAAGTTTAATTCTATTAGAAAGACTCTAAAGGATGAGACTTTGGCTTTGATTAGAGGAAGTTTGTAATATAAATTGGTATAGGAGTTTCTTATACCAACTCACTCAATTTTTCAAAAATTTTAACCATAGAATAGGTATCCAAAGTACAATAAGCACTTAAATCCTTAAGTACATCGTCTATATTCCAAATGTTTTTATTCTCTAATATAGCTTGTGTCCACATTCTTCTTGCCTTTAGCCCGTCAGATATATTTAAGTTTTTGTAACTTAGTTCAGGTATTAACACCGGTAGGACTGCTTTAAGTGAAGCACTTCCAAAGAAATCTTTGTCTATAAACCATTGATTAAAAAACGGAATCATAAGGTCGTTTATTCTTTCGTTTAGTTTTAATAAAAATTTAGAATGTTTGGGATAGATTTCCGCCATTCTTTCGTTACATCCTATTTCATAACTCATGTTCCAGGTTAAGATAGTTCCCTTATCACTAAAATCTTTTTTCATTTTTTCAATAAGTTTAGGCATCGGATTGGAATTTTCTATATGTAGGTATTCTTCATGTCTAATTTCCCCATCAGGTGTGTCTAAAATATGCAAAGAGTACTGAAATGGGTAGTGCTGATATGGTTTCATCCCGTCAAATAAGGGAATAACGCTTGCTAGAGTTTCATAATCGAAAAAGTACAATGGGTATTCAAATCCGGAGATAAATTCTTTTATACTTTCTTTATCAATAATTCTCTCTCCGGACTTTGTAGTTTGAATTTGAGAAATTTGTTTTGGATGCAAATCTTCAATATTTTTCGGTATGTCTGCAATGTTTTTAATTCCTTCATCTTCTAGTGTTGCTATAAGAGTTGGGTCTAATCTACATAAATGATAAATACTGTATTCGGGAATATCTTTTTTAATATAAAAGAAAACTTCCATCCAATAATCTTTCCATTTTGTTTCTTTTACCTGAAGTTGATTTATGTACCTCGGTGAGAGGTCTGGACATTCTGAAAGATCTAATATGTTGAATGCTTCTTTGATTTGTTCTTTTGTTATCTCTTGAAGGGAATTAACATCTTCCGTTACTTCTGTTTCTATAGTCAGTTCTTCTACATTTATTTCACCATCCCGAATATAGTCTTTATTGTAATGAATTACAGATGCATTTTTTATATTTAATCCTGCACCTTCTAATACTTCTTTTTGAAATGCCAAATCATATGAGTGTTCAGGTTTTACTGAGCTACTACCCTTTATTTCTATAAGGTCAAAAACATTATCCCCTACCCTTTTTAGTACATCAAAAATACAAGTTATGTTATTTTTTTCTAACCGGCCTTGCAAAATTACATCAGCTCCGGAATCTATAGCTTCCTGAGTTCTTGTTGGCATTGATTTGTATGTGTCAAAGTCGTTTATATCAAATCCAATTTTAACTGCATCGGGGAAAAGTTTTTCTACATATGACTCAAATAAATTTCCACCGTCAAATATATCTTGTTTGTCTTCGTCTATCGGTGGGAGTTTATATTTTTCATTTTTTTTAAGCCATAAATATGCCGGATGTACAAGAAAAGATATGTAATCTGATTTTGATATGGTCATAGGGTATTTTAACACGATTAAACTAAAGATTTGGTTTAAATAATGTTAGGGAACGATTTGGACTATTTCTTCTATTGCTCCTCGATATTGTGCGCAAAAATCCGATATTGCTTTATTTGAAACTTGATCTGCAATTTGTTTTGGGTACCCGTATATACTGGCGCTGATATCGGGAAAAGCAATTATTTTTATATTATTTTCTTTAGCCAGTAAAAGGGAGTTAAAGTAGCATTTATACAGTAGTTCCTCTTCCCTACCGTATCCCCCCATCCAGGCAGGTCCTACGGTGTGTATTACGTATTTTGAAGGTAGGTTATATCCTTTTGTTATTATTGCTTCCCCGGTGGGTAATCCTAGAGGATATTTTTCGTCTCTTATTTTCATGCATTCATCAAAAAGCTCGGGTCCCGCTTCTATGTGTATAGATAGGTTTGGTCCTAATCCCCAATCTCCTGCAAGTGAGTGGTCTGTTGGATTTACAATAGCATCTACCTCTATTTTTGTTATGTCTCCCCTGACGGGAAATACCCATGTTATTGTGTTTGGTTTGTTTTGGGACCAGTCTAGTACGTACGGTATTGTTAAAAAGTCTTCTTTTGTTATGGAGTCTAGTCTTCTGGCTATTTTTCTCATTTCTTTTGCTGTTTCTTCTTTTTCATAAAAAATACTCGGGAGTCTGGGGTCGTGGTATGAGTTTTCGATTAGTATTTGTTTTTCTTTTTGTTTTTCTTCTTCTGTTTTGTCACTTTTCATTAAAAAATCTATTCTTTCACGATATTGTCTTCTGATGCTTTCTATTTCCCAATCAAAGTCTCTTTCTGTGTGGGGTGCTGCGCTATAAATTGGAGTGTCTTTTTTTAGTGTTTTGTATTTGCGTGTTTTTTTTGGTTTGTAGTTTTTAGCTAGTATTGTGTGTGTTTTTATTTTAGGGTCATAAGGTCCTAAGAATTTTTCTTCTTTTAGTTTGTTTATTATGTGGGATGCTTTTGCAAAGCCTATTCTAAGTTTTCTTTGAAGAAGGCTTATGGATACTCTTCCGTTATCAAGGATTATTTCTTTTGCTTCTTGTATTATTTTTGAATCAAATTCGGAGTAAGATTCTTGGTTTTTTGAGATGTTTGTTGGGTTTGGTTTTCTTGGCATTTGCTCTATTTTATCGTGATTGCTAATCTTCGCGTGATTTATTGCTAATATATATTTCTTTATTTTTATGAGGCATGGTGTTTGCTTCGGGGTGCTTTAAGTGTTTTATTTCGTGCTCAATAGTTCCTTTTAAACCTCCCGGTGCATTTTCTATTTTGAATGGGCATATTGAAATAGAATTATCTTCAGGGTGATACATTCCCCAAGTCCCAAAATGACGCCAATAACAGGTTATATCTTCTTTGCAATCAATTTTTGGAGGTGTAAATTCTTTTAACCAATTTTCTAACCACTGTAATCTTTTTTTATTTGGTTTAAAGAAAATTATATGGTTATTCTTACAAAATTCCTCCTCTTCAGGATCATATTTGTAGAAGTCTTTTATATATTTATAAATTATCATAATAAAAAATTTGGGAAATCAAGGTAGTTAGGTACAATGATTTCCCAACATCAATGTGTTAGATCGATTAGCTGTTTTTGCACTGAGAGCAGTAGCAGTTACATTTACAGTTATTACAACGGCATTTACATTCCCGGGAGAAAGTATTGGAAATGGTACTTCCGCCTGTAGGGCTTTTTTCAGGTACTACTCCGGTGCTTTTCCTACTCATAGACAACTCTGCTAGTTTTGTCATAGCTACCTCCTATAGGTATTACTAAGTCTGGATCCCTAACAATCCAGTATAGTGGACATCCTCCCCCACATTTGTCAAAGACATTGCGGGTAATGCACGGTTTTGACGGATAAGCTAGCATGCTCCTGTAGATTTCATCCAGTTTTGGGTCTTTCCAAAATTTACCAAAGGTTTCAAGATCAGTAAAAGATGTTCCATATTTTCCAATCGGATATTCGTGTAGGTGGTTGCAAGGTATTATATTACCCCACCTGTCAATAATAAGACCGTTTCTTTCCTTG
>JAHYJU010000071.1 GCA_019428825.1 Patescibacteria group bacterium
TATATCGTTGAATTCTCGAGCTGTTACCCATTCCGGCTTAGGAAGTTCTTTGTATTTTGGGTTGGGTACAAACTCCGCACCGCCATTGTTTTTTATCAAAAAATAACCCATCCCACCCATTTTTTCTATCGGTTCGTAATCTCCGTGAGTGTGACCTTCTTTCCAATCGTCCAAGGTTATTAACGGCTCGGTTCCGATATTTGACCAGGAATGTCCCCATTCTTCTGTTACGTCAATTTCATCTCCTGGAACAAGTTCTACAAAGAATATTTTTTCAATTTGGTCATCAGCCCAATCGTCATCAACAAATTTTCTTTTTTGCAACATGAAAATACCCTTACCGCTTAGAAGTCGGTATCTCTCCGGCACATTTGTAGAATGATAGTGACCGAATGTTTTTGGAAATTCGCCATTATAGGAGCCTGGAGAGGTTACGGTCATGTTCTCCCACTTTGTTGAAACGTTGGAGAATACCCAATAGACAGGATCAAATGTTTCAGGGTTTTTTCCCAAATCAGCGTTTGCTAAAACGGGAATCATTTCCTTTAAGGTTCTTGTAGATTTGAGCAGCATATTTTTTAACCTAAGTCTTATTGATAATTAGCTGTTATATTAATATCGGCTTTATCTCTAAGACTTTGTAACCATATTTGATATTGTGTACCCATTTTCTCTTGTTCCAACTGTTGTCTAACCAATGTTTTAATTTGTTCAATATCTGTATCCTCGGGGAAAGAATCCTCATTTTCATCTATATATGATTGAACTTCTTCATCAGTAACTACTACTTGCTGTAAAAGAAGTTTCTCAATTATTACATTCATAGCTAAATTTTCTTCGAGATCTTTTCTACTCATGCCTTGTTCCTTTAAAATATCATCCAAATTATTTCCCTGAGCTATTACACTATCTTCTACCTGTTTAACCTGTTCTGCTAATTCTTCCTCGGTAGGCTCAACACCTTTTTCTTTTGCCTCTTGTTTAATTAATTGCTGGTCAATAAGTGAGTTCAGTAAAGAGGAACCTTGATACTGTTCCAACTGTTTTACTACACTGTATCTCCAGATAGGTTTTCCATTTACCGTAGCGGCAATGATCATTCCTTTAAAGTAGTAACCTCCAAGAAAAGCTACCATAACAGCAAAAATTCCTATGGCTAAAACTTTATTCTTTTTATACCAAGAGCAAATCATACCCACCTTTTTGGTAGATTTATTTGCTTCCTTCTTCGTAACCTCTCCCTTATCCGAACTATTAGTTTTATTTTCTGTTTTTTTCATTGGCCTAGTATATCATAATAATCAAGTACTAAAAGATATCTTAGGTTCTAATTCCAAATGCAACGGTTAAAATATTCGTATGCACAAACAAATAAACGTTGCAGATCGGAAAGTAATAGAAATATTACTTAATGAACAGTATAAAGCTTCTGTGATTGCAAATAAACTAGGTGTAGATAAATCTACGATCTGCAGGGAAATAAATAACAGATCTACTCCAAAT
>JAHYJU010000036.1 GCA_019428825.1 Patescibacteria group bacterium
AAGAGGAGATATTATTTTAAAAATAAATGACGAAGAAATTTCAGGTGAGAATACACTTGCAATTATTATAAATAAAAGCAAGGTTGGCGATGTATTGAAGCTGACTATCGATAGGGAGGATAATGAATTAGTTTTGAACGCAATATTGGCTGAAATGCCCCAGAATTTCTAAATTTAGATTACTGGAAAATACCAAAAAAGCTTATTCGGAAAGGGTTTATTCCATCTCTTGCTTTGTATCGCTTAAGATTTTATCTATTTCACCACTCATAACTCTTTCTATGCTGTGCCATGTTTTATTTATTCTATGATCGGTTATTCTATCTTGGGAAAAGTTATACGTTCTGATTTTTTGACTTCTATCTGCTGAACCCACTTGGAAAGATCTTAAGTCCGTTATGTTCTTAACATTTTGGTCCTGCATCTGAGTGTATAGCTTCGCATGTAATATTTCTAAGGCCTTATCACGGTTCCTTCCCTGAAATCTTTCCTCCTGGCATTCAATAACCGTGTCGGTAGGAATGTGCGTCAATCTAACAGCTGTCGACACTTTGTTCACATTTTGTCCTCCTTTTCCACCACTTCTGAAAAAATCCCATTTTAAATCATCAGGTTTTATTTCTATATCAATTTTTTTAATTTTAGGAAGTACTGCCACCGTTGCTGTGGATGTGTGTATCCTGCCAGAAGATTCCGTTACGGGCACTCTTTGAACCCTGTGAACCCCCGATTCGTATTTAAGGGAACTGTAAACTCCCTTTCCTTTGATTTCGCATATCAACGTTTTAATACCCCCAGCCTCATTTTCATTTACAAAGTTTTCAGTTATTTTCCATCCCATTTTTTCCCCGTACCTAGAGTACATTCTGTAAAGATCGTGGGCGAATAAACCTGCTTCATCACCTCCTGCGCCCGACCTTATTTCTAAAATAACGGTATTTTCGTCTATATTATCGTCGCCGTTAATTGATTCCGAATTTTCATCGTTATTGTCGTAGCTAGGTATAGGTGCAGATGAATTTTCAAGAGCTTCTTTTTGCTTTTTCAAATCAGATATCTCTTCTTCCAGCATTTTCTTCATTTCGATACTTTCCTCATTTTCCAAGGCTTTAACATTAATCTGAATTTCTTTTTCAATCCTTTGGATTTCTTTTGTTAGGTAATCTTGTTCCATATTTACAATTACAACTACTTACATAGAAATAATAGGGGATATGTAGGAAATAATCTACTCTTCGTCCGGTTTATCAGTCTTATCTTCTTCTTTTGCCTTTTTCAACATCTCTTTTAGTGAAACCTCTTCATATTTTTCGTCGCCTTTTCTTTTTGCTTTTTTAGCACTTTTTAATTTATCTGCTTCTTCTTTTCTTGCCTCAGCAACCTTTAACCTCTTTGAGAATTTTTCAATTCTTCCTTCTGTGTCGACAAATTTTGCTGTTCCGGTGTAAAAAGGATGGCACGCACTGCATATCTCAACTGCGATTGAGGGTAGGGTAGACATTGTAGTAAAAGTATTCCCGCAGGCACAAGTGACTACACATTCTTTATTTAATTTTGGATGAATATCCTTTTTCATAACGTTAAGGAGTATAGCAAGATTTTTAAATTGCAACAAGTGCTAATGAGAATTATTAGCCTTTTCGGTGATGTAAACTCCTGTAGCTATAAGAACACAGCCGGTAATAACATATGAGTTTGGTATTTCTCCCAAAAGGAAATATGCTGTGGGAAATGTAAAAATTGGAGCTAAGTAGCCAAAGAATGAAGTGTCCGAAACGTTTACGTACTCCAGAGCCTTTTGATGTAAAAGGTACGCAACCAGGGAAGAAAAAAGAGCCATGTAGAGAAGTCCCGTGAACCCTCTGGGATCAATTTCCATAATATTGAAGCTTTGAATATTGCCGAATCCTCCCATCATTTCAAACACCGCTAAAGGTGCAACAGTGAATAAACCAACAAACATTGAAAGGGCGGTGATTAAAGCCGGGGGGTATGTTTTTCTCATTGGTTTGAGGTGAACAAAGCTTAGAGATTTCTTAAGGAGTTTAGACCTTTCGCCCATGCTCATTTTTGACCATATGATAAACACAACCCAGAATAAGTTAAATATTAGAAAGAGAGAGTTTCCGAAAATTCTATTTTTAATTTCAATGTTACTGCTGTCCGATAGAATAGGTTCGAGAACAACCAAAATAGTACCTATGGAGGCGACAATAAGGCCAAATCTAATTTTTTTATCTAGTTTATCTTTGAAAAAGTAATGACCTGCTACTACTGCCATCAGTGATCCTAATATTCCTATGACGGCGTTGTCTATCGCGGTTGTATATTTTAGCCCGAGAAAAATTAGAGAAAGAGATGTTTGTGAGAAAATACCAAGTAAGAATAGATTAAAATAGTCCTTTGGGTTTACTTTTACTTTTTGTATTTCATAGATAGTATAGGGTAGAAGTATTACACAGGCGATTAGAAATCTTAAAAATAAAAATGTTAGCGGGGGAATGTAGTCTATTGTATATTTGATTATTGGCCCTGCGGCTCCCCATATAATTGTTGCTATTAGAAGAAAAAGGTATCCTTTTAGCAGATTGTTAGGCAGTTTGTTTTTTCTAAACATTGTTATTATTTTATATTGAAAAAATTAGAGATTAAAGGATTTTTTCCGGACTGAGTCCCGGACTGAGTCCGGGACTCAGTCTAGAGTAGATTGGTAAATCAAGGAATTGTCATTTTGGAGATGTTTTTTGTCATATACCTGTATGCTAGACTCAGTGTATGCTAGACTCAGTCCGGGACTCAGTCTAGAACCGGATTTCTTCCTGAGTTTTTTCCAGCATATTTTTTATTGTTACTGTACCTTTATTTATCTCGTCCTCACCAATTATAATAACGAATTTAAACCCTTTTTTATCAGCATATCTTATTTGTTTTTCAATTTTTGTATCTTTATCTAGCCATGTTGAGACATTTTTACCTTGATCCCTAAGAATATTTGAGACTTGAATAGTTTTTTCGAAAAATTTTGGGTCTTGAGACGGCCATAGTGTTATAAGATATTCGCAATCATTTTCAAAATCAGGTAGAAGTTTCCAAGTTTCCAGAAAATCCTGGAGAGTGATATCTCCCATTGCAAAACCAGTGCCCGTGAGTTTTTCATCTGAGAACATTCCGACCAGGTCGTCGTATCTTCCACCTCCCGCTATAGCCCTGATGTTATCCGGATTTAAGTCATAAATTTCAAAAACAGTACCTGTGTAGTAATCCAAACCTCTTATCGTTGATGGGTCAAATTTTACATATTTTTCTAATCCCGATGTTTTTATCAAATCGATTAGATTTTTCATTTCCACAGCCCCGATAGATTTTTCTTGAGTTAATTCTTCAAGAATAGGGTAAGGGTTTTCGATATAATCATTTAAGTATTTCAACTGCTTATTATCCAGTTTTGCATCTTCGGAAAGCCATTTTTCAAACTCTTCTTTTGAAATTTTTGTTCTTTTATCTACTGCTTTATTTACAATCTTAATTTGATCATCTTTGAGTTCAAGTTTTTTATAAAAGTTATCTGTTAATCTTCTACTATTTATCCTTATCTCGAACATTTTTTCTGTAGCTCCAAATCCTTTCATCACGTCTACCATAAGAGAGATTATTTCCAAATCAGCTTCAATTCCTTCGACACCAAAAATATCGGTATTAAGCTGGAAGAACTCTCTCCCTCTACCTCTTTGAGGTTTCTCATATCTCCAGAAGTTAGCAATCGAAAACCAACGGATGGGGCGGGGGAGTTCGTTTATTTTTTGAGAAACCATTCTGGCAAGTGTCGGGGTCATCTCAGGCCTTATAGCCACTTTTCTATCACCCCTGTCGGTAAAGCTATAAAGCTGTTCATTTACTAACTCATCTCCTGATTTTGCTGCAAAAATATCAAAACTTTCTAAAAATGGACCATCGTATTCTTCATAACCATAGGATTTACAGACCTCTTTCCAATTTTCAAATATGAAGTTTCTTATATTCATATCTTCAGGATAGAAGTCTCGAGAGCCTTTATATGGTTGTGTGTTTAGTTTTTGTGCCATAGTGTGACAATTGCCGGACTGAGTCTAGCGCTAGACTCAGTCTAGCTCCGGACTGAGTCCGGGACTCAGTCTAGAATTATTATACAACAGAAATGGCGTTCTCACTGTGCAATATAAAAATGCAAGGTAAGAACGCCAATTTATTGGTTGCGATCTCCGACTATTTTAATTTAGGCTAAGCCTAGTTTAAAGGACAGCTGTCCTCAACTCTTGTGCCCATGAAATTAACATCAGGGTGAGCTTCGCTTAGTAAATCCCCTATTGCATTGAAGGCTCGACCACCATACCATTGCGGGGATTGTAGAACCTCCCACAGGGTAGGATCGGTAGTTGCATCCGATCCTTGACCAAGCTTGGACAGTGTTGGGTAATACCCAAATACGTCAAAAAACAGATCTTCAGGTTCATAACCTGTTTCTAACCACGAATCCAGATGATGAGTTTGTCGCCAGTATCCTGGGGAACACCACTCACCTTCATAGACCTGTTCCGGGTTCCAGCAGAATGTGACGTGTGAAATCTCTCGGTTTTCGTACCCGTATAGACCGGTGTCTCCTAATACTTGGGGACTATAAAACCATACGTTAGCACCGGTTCCGGCCTTCACTATGACTGCGCCAATTGGATTGGTTGCAGACCAGTTAAATACTGATCCATCACTTCCATATATAGTAATAGTGTTACCTTCCCATACCCAAGAGTTATTTGGAGCCGCGTCATCCACCTTGAATGCATACTCATATTCACCAATTTGACTGCATTCAAATTCAGCATTTCCCGACTGCCAGTCGTCGTAAACAACTGGGTTCGTGGAACCTTGCACAATTGCCGGAACAAACAAAGTAACAGCTAACATAACAAAAAGTAATCTCTTAATCATTTTTTCTCCGTTTTATCTAGTTGGTTATTTTTCTCTCTATTCTATTCGAGATCGCCAAAAGATTTTACAGAGTAGGATATAGGTCTGTCAAATTAATTTTTCTGCAGACAGAGGAGTGGTTGAAACTCTAATCAAGAGAAATATTCACAGTTGAGAATTTCTGGTGAACTAGTGAACGGAATTTTTTCGCTTAGCCCCTTTTTATTTGATATCATTATCCGAAGATTAGAATAATGTTTATTACTGCCTTTATTAAAAAAATTTTAAAAATTGATAAATACACCCTTGAAGAGTCTAGAGCTATATACGCTACCAATACTATCTTTGGTTTAGCTCAATCACTCTTAGGAATATTTGTACCTATTTATATCTTTAATCTTTCCAAGGATTACTTAATTTTTTCTAATAATGAAATTAACAACGGTTTCATATGGGTATGTAGCTATTTTGCTTTAAGCTCACTGATTGTAATATTTAGCATATTTCTATTCCATGACCTAATCTTTCAATGGACACTTAAAAAAACAATTTTCTTCAGCAAGATATTTTTAATAGCATCTTATGCAGGGCTGTCCCTTTCTGAACATAGTCTGTACTTAATTTTTATTGCCGCGGTTTTTGCTGGTATCCACACAACTTTCTATTGGATCCCTTATCATATATTTTTTGTAAAAAGAGCTGACGACGGAGATTCAAAATTTGGTACCGAAACCGGTAGGAGAGATTTTTTTACAGGATTATCCTCTACACTTGGACCTCTGTTGGGTGCTCTAATAATTGCGCAGTTGGGTTTTCCAATTTTGTATGGGCTCGCAATTATTCTTTTGTTATTAGCTACGCTACCCATTTTAATTTTTGTGAAAGAAAATCGTCATAGGAGGCATTCTTTTAAGGATGTTTATTTTAATTTCCTTAAAAATCGAAAGTACTTAAAAACATCTATTGCTTTGGGAGGAAACATTACCTCTAATATTATTTATATAGTTTTCTGGTCATTAATGATGTATTTTGGGTTAAATAGCTTTGTTGATATTGGTCTTTTAACTACATTGTCCGGAATAGTTTCTCTGGCACTTCTTTTATTTGTTGGAAAGATGATTGATAAAAAAAGAAAATTGGGTATACACACGTTCGGTGTCTTTGTTAACACTGTTTTGCATCTAACACGTCCTTTTTTTAATTCAATTTGTTATCTGTATGCAAACGGTATTACAGATAATATTAACGCTCCTTTTTACAGCGTTCCTTTTAATTCCTCTGTATATGAAAAATCTTTGGAAGGAAGTATTTCTGATTTTTTGATATATCGCGAACTTCTAATGCACGGGGTAAGATTTTTAGTTCTAGTATTGGTTGGCTTTTTATTGTTATTTACAAATAGTTGGACATGGGTATTTTATATAGGGGCTTTGGGATCAGGGTTAACGATATTGGTGAATTTTTAAGAATTATTTTTTCAAAGATTCCATAAAAACACGGATTTTACCTAAGATACTTGATGCTAAATAAGTGCCTTTTATAATTAGAGGTGGGTACTTATCTTTATAATGTTTTTCAACGAATAATTGCATAGCTTCCGTGGAAAGTTTTTGCATTTTCAAACGATGCTCTAAGGGCCTTTTTACAATATCTCTAGTTGTTTTTCTGATTCCAATCGAACCGCCTTTCAAATGTAAACACTCCCATTGCGGGAGATACATTATTTTCCATCCTACCTGTTTTATTCTATAACAAACATCCACGTCCTCACCGTACAAAAAGAAATCTTCATCAAAGCCGTTAATTTCATCCAAAACTTTTCTTCGGATAAACATGTAGTGTGATATACACAGATCTATCTCATGAGGCTCGTTCATATTTTCACCGGGAAGAAAGTAGTGGTTAAAAAGATTAGAACGGGGAAATATTTTACCCAACCCCAGAAGTCGGGTTAAGGATACCCAAGGTGTAGGGAAAGAACGGTGTGCGTCCATATCCAAACTTCCATCTTTTTGAACTACTTTACAAGTTGCGGCACCTACATCGGAATTTTTTTCAAAGTATTCCATTATTTCTGATAAAGAGTTGGTAGTAGGGTAGGCATCCATACCCAAAAACAGGACGTATTCTGTGTCGGTGGCTTTATAACCCAGATTGTAGGCTTTGGAAAGTCCACCATTATCACCTCCTATGAAAATAACCCATGGAAATTTTTCTTTAATTATTTCTGCAGAGCCATCAGTAGAAGCTTGGTCTTTAACAACAACTTTTAAATCAGGAAGTTCTTTTTGTTTAATTTCATAAAGGTTATTCAGACAATCTTCTACAAAGTTTTTTTCATTATAGTTTGCTATAACGATTGTAAGTTGGGACATGGGTTAATTATACATTAGAGTTTTTAAGAAGTTGTGTGGTTATGTGATACGAGTGTTTGGGGTCGCATAGTGAAGGAAGTTAGAACTATAGTAGAGAGGGAGATCACTTGACCCCCCCCGTATAAGTATTCTAAGTATGTGATTATTTGTTGCCCTATAAACCTTTTCTCTTGGTATATAATACTATTATGCTTAAGAATCTATTAAAGAAGGAAATAAATATCAAATCTTTTGGAGATTTATTCTTTGCTCTTTGGATTTTCGCTATATTAATATTTTTAATTCACATGTATTTTGCTAGTCAGCCTAATTCTTCGGAAATGGTACAGCTTTTTATGAGTATTGATTTTGTGGCTGGAGTAGCGTTTTTTATTGTTGCAGTAATGTTAAAATTTATTGAGGCACTAAAAAAGCGTTATGAGAAACAGAAAGTGAATAAAGATAGATTAAAATCTTCAAAACTCCTTTTATACATATT
>JAHYJU010000037.1 GCA_019428825.1 Patescibacteria group bacterium
ATTGTCTGAGTCAAGGAAGTATAAACTAGGACTTCATTTAACACACCAGTTCACCGGTCAGCTTCCCGAGGGTTTGCTCGATGCTGTTTACGGTAACGTGGGTACAATAATGACTTTTTCACTCGGTGCTCCGGATGCAAGAGAATTGGCTAATGAGTTTGCCCCTTATTTTAATGAGGAAGACATAATATCTCTTGAAAGATTTGAAGTTTACACCAAGCTAATGGTTAACGGCATGACATCCCATCCATTTTCAGCTAAAATATTACTTCCGTGGGAAGATAGTTTTATTGTTCCCAAAACGTCTAATCGTAGTAAAGCCATACACAGAAGCCGGGAAAAATACGGTACTAGTAGAGATAACGTGGAGAATAAGATTGCCAAATGGCTTACAACAAGGTTTGATAAAGGTATGGCAATTGCGCAAAATTATTCTGAAAAACCTTAAAGTAATAAAGAAGTTAAAAAATTTGAGAGTACGGAGGAGTAAAAATGGTAGAACAAAAAGAATATAAAAAAGATAAAAGTACAGATTTTGAATTTTCAGGTACGTACCAAAAAAAATATGAAAATATCAAGAACCTTTTACAATCAGCTTTGAATCAAATAGGCAAGGTTCAAAATGCTATTGAGAATCTTGAGCAGGAAGAGAGAAAAATGCACTATCAAAACGTTCCGGGTACGGAAGGGGTGTTTGATGGTCAGTATCTAATTGCAGAGGATGGGAGAAAAACAGAAGTTCCGGAAAATTATGCAGCAAAATCCAAGCTAGTTTATGGCGACATTTTGAAGGTTTTTATGGATTCAGGAAGGCAGATATTTAAACAGATAGATAGGGTAGAAAGAAAGAAAATTGAAGGTGTTTTAGCCAAGAAAGAAGGTAAGTGGTATCTTTTAACAGATATAGGTTCCTATAAAGTATCTGATGCCTCTGCGGAATATAGTAAAGCGGAGTTGAATGATAGGGCATCTGCATTAATACCGGAGGGGAATCCAAAAGTTCCTTTTGCTTCTTTAGACAGAGTTTATAAAGATGGGGTAGGGGATAGTACTGAAAAGGATGGTAATAAAAATAAGAAAAGTTTTACAAAACCCAAAGACACTCCAAAAACCACAAAACTCGATAAAAAGGATACAAATGTCTCCCCTGCTAAGAAGTCTGCGGTAAATAAACCTAAGCCCGTTCACGGGTCGAGTAGTGTAAAAATTAAAAAAGAAGAAAAAAAGTTAGAAATATCAGATAAAAAAGAAGAAAAAGATACAAAGGAATACGTTAATAAGATAATGGATGATGATGATTTGAGGTAAATATTTACTCGTCTTCTTCTTCAGTTTCTATTTCCATCTCCATCTCAGGTTCTTCTATTGTGCCTTTTCTAAGATAAGGTCTTATTTCTATCTTGTCAGGTTTGAATACCGGCAATGAGGTTTTGACTAAAACGGTAATCTCATTTCCTCTCCACCTTGTTATTGTTATAACAACTTTTGCATCTTTTTGAAGTGCGCAGAGAATTCTTTGGACCATATCAGTGTCTTTTATAATTCCAATGACTATTTTTTTACCCTTTTTTTGTTTTATGAGGTCGATTTCTTTTTTACGTGCTTTGTACATTAGTGTCTCGCCTGTAATAAAATCTTCGCTTTTAAGATTTTTTGCAATTACTTCAACCGTTGTTTCGCATGCAGTACCGGGCTCTTTTAACAGAGATTTGGTATTTAAATTACCGCCGTTACCATTACATTCGGTTTTTTGTTTATTTGCCAATTCCATATTTTTTAGAGCCAGGGAATTAATTGGGTCTTTTTCCAAGACCTCTTTGAATATTTTTTTAGCTTTGATGAATTCTTTAGTTTGTAGATAACACCTACCAAGTCTAATTTTTGCATCAATATTGTTAGGATGTATCTTTATGATGTTAGTGTTTAGATCTATCGCCTCATTCCATTTTTGTTGTAATGACGCTTCTATTGCCTTTTTTGTGAGTACGGCGAGGCTTAAACTCATAAGTGATAGCATATAAAAATCTGAGGTTTTGTCAATAAGGGATTTTCAACCTTCTAAATAAAAACCGGATTCATGATTTCTCAATTGTCCGGTTTTATCGAAATATTTTTTTTAGTACTCATGCTATTTGTCAAATTCATCATAGCGAATACCCAATTCCTTGCAGATATCGAACACAGTGTTTAGTCTAGGAGGCATGTCCCCTAACACCACTTCATTGATGGTATCAGTACTTACTTTTATAGCAAATGCTAGGTCTTCTAATGAAACCCCCTTTCTTTTTAGGGCTTCCTGTAAAAGTTTCTGTCTTTTAATTAGTCTCTTGAGTCTATGTATTTTTTCTACTGTTGCAGGAACTTTCTCCCATATTTTTTTAGCCTGAATTAGATTTCTTCCGGCGGTTTTTAGTTCTTCGTCATAGCTTTTTAGATCCTGCTCGAGCTTTTGGATTTCTTTAATGATTTCATCGATTTCGTCTGTTGGTTCTTTGTCTCCCATTGTTACTCCCTTCCTTGTTTTTATAGTTAGATGAATAATACCACTACCACATTTTGAATAAAAATCCAGTTTTATAAAAATCGGTAAAGGTGTTAATATATTCATTATGTCAGGACACTCTAAATGGGCAAATATTAAAAGAAAAAAAGAAGCAACTGATGCTAAAAAAAGCAAAGTATTCTCAAAAATGAGTCGTTTGATAAGCGTAGCAGCAAAAACCGGTTCAGACCCTGATTCTAATCCCACATTGAGATTAGCAGTTGAGAGAGCTAAGGAAGCAAGAATGCCTAAGGAGAATATCGACAGGGCTATTGCTAAGGGCTCCGGACAAGGAGAGGGGGTAAATTTCCAGGAAACTATATATGAGGGTTTTGGCCCTAACGGTGAGGCTTTTTATATCCAAGCTTTAACAGATAATATAAACAGAACAGTTGCGGAAGTAAGGAATATTTTTAGTAAACATGGTGGTTCTTTAGGAAGTCAGGGAAGTACCTCTTATATTTTTCTACCGGATCCTGATAGTCCCAGTTACATGGTTGACGTGGATGATGTAACAGCAAAAAAACTAGAATCCTTATTGGAAGAAATAGATGACAATGATGACGTTCAGGATGTTTATGTAAATTTTGAGTTACCCATCGAATGATAGTAATCGGCATAGACCCCGGTACTGCAAGAATGGGTTACGGGGTTATAAAAGTTCTCAATAAAGGTAAAAAAATAGAATTAATTGAAAGTAATGTATTAGTTACCCACCCTAATATCGAGCCCGAGAATAGGCTTAAATTCCTTTATAAGAGTTTAAATTCAGTTTTAAAGGAATACCAACCCGACGTTATGGTTATCGAAAAACTTTTTTTTAATACAAATGCTAAAACTGCCATTGCGGTTGGTCAAGCCAGAGGTATAAGTATGTTGGCAGCAGCTAATAAAAGAATAAAAGTATGCGAATATACCGCTTTGGAAGCAAAATTGGAGCTTACAGGATATGGCAGGTCTGATAAAAAGGTTATGCAGGAGGCAGTCAAAAAATTGCTAGGACTTACCTCAAAGGTTAAGTCTGACGATGCTAACGATGCTGTGGCTATGGCAGTATGTTATGTAAATAAATCGATAATAAATAACCCCCTGACCAAAAAGGATAAATAAGCATGATAAAAATTCCTAATATAGGTATTGAGAAAAAAACTCGTTATCTGATACAGTCTTTGCTTGCCGGTTTGTTTATTTACATATTTACACAAGATGTAATTGAAGCAGGTGTTTTAGTGGTTGGGATTTTTTCATTTGTGCTAGTGTCCTCAGGATCTTTAATATCACATTATCCCGGTATAACCAAACAAAACTTCCTTTTAAGTATAATAATGCCCCTTGGGGTTCTAGTTGGTGCACTTCTTTCGTTGAGTTATTATCCTAATCTGGGATATACGTTTAAAATTCTTGTGACCGTATTTTTTGCCGGAATTTACTATCTCGTATCTTTGTCGGATAATATTTTCCTTGTGGTGCAGGATAGGGAAGAGATAATACCGCTTTACAGGGTAGCTGTTACATGGAGTCAGATTCTCCAGGTAATTGTAGCAATACCTTTATTTGCAGGCATATTTAAAATGGATTCTACGGCCTACGTTCAATCTTTTCTTGTTGGTTTTATTTCAATCTTATTTACTTTTTACCAGCTTTGGATATACAGATTCGAACCCGATGCAAAAAGAGTAGGGGTAGGGGAGAAAACATATTTATGTCTCATATCGTTTTTTATGGTTTTTACATTATCTTTTTCAGTGTCCTTCTTTCCTTCAGAAGACTTTTTGAGAGCGCTTTACACATCTTCGGTTTTATTGTTTGTTTTAAACTATATATCGGGGCACCTAAAGAATGAGATATCCCGAAAGTTGATATTTAGGTACCTTTTTTTATGTATCGTGTTTCTTCTACTAGTAATTTTCTTTAGACCCTAATTAACCGCAATTTGTAATTTATTTGGCATAGTCGTACGCACGAAGCATTTTATCCCAATTTAAATAATCTAAAATTAACTCATTTATTATTTGGAAATATTTATAATTAATTTAAAACATTCGCAGGCCTTTTATGTTGTATTAAAAGGGTAGAATAGGGGAGTGGAGAAGAATAGAGCAACGTTTGTTATGATGTCCCCGTACGTTTGTCATACTATGGGTCAGAGTGCTAAAAACTATAGGACTTATAGTCTTTGATCGAAATTTTGAAAAAGAAATACAAAAGGAAATTGTTATTTTAATTTACTGTACGTTTGTCATATATTTAACTTTTCCATGTCCTGTAAGATTGTCATATATTCCCGGAGTAGGGGATGTGGATAACTAGGTTTGCGGGAATGCCCTAAAATATAAAAATAAATAAAGGCGATCAAATTTAATTGAGAAATAATTCGAGAAATTAATTTGAATAAATTCAAATAAAATAGACTAATATATATTAATTAATTAACGCGCTTTAAAACCACTCCTCTTCCGACCCCTCTTTCAGTGTTTGGAATTAGACATATTTGACTATTTGTCATCTACCTATATCTATAATGTCGTTAAACATACATTATACGACGTCTCGTATATCGAAACTTTCTAACCCCTACTTCAATTTTCCCTCCAAAATTCATGCACTCAAAATTTTTTAATTTATTTATTTTTATTTAATAAGAAATTAAATATCTTCAATTCTCTATTCTCTTTTCTTTTCTATTTTTGTCCTTTTACCGGATTTTTTGATTCCCGCTCCCCCTTTCGGTTATTCCCGAACATGTCCTGCCACTTCCCGACCCTTCTTTATTTGTTATTATCAAGTACACATACCCTATTATTTGTTGTTATAACAATAAAAAACAGGTGTTAAGCCCTAGAATCGATTTTAAGAAGCTTTTGATTATTTCAGGTGATTGGAATCGTTCTGTGAGCGTTCTCATCGCTTTAGTGGGGTCTGTGTTCACCAAAATTCATCTCAGAAGAAGAGGTCCGTGAATAATTTTTAATTTCTTTACATTTTATAAATGTCGTATAATCTTAATATATGTCCAAAGTAAGTTTAGCTTCTAATTTTGACGATGTCATGTTGGATTATCTTGATTTCTGTGAAATTGAGAAAAACCTTTCACAAAATACGATCAAGATGTACCACTTTTACTTAACTGATTTCGGACAATGGTCGAGGGATTTCCTGAAAAAAGATACTTTTACCATTGAGGACATAGAGGAAGATTTGGTCAAGAAATATCGTGTCAATTTAAACCGTAGGATTAGTTCTAAATCAAATACCGAATTTAAACGATCTACTCAAAAGACATTCCTTGTCGCGTTAAGAGCGTTTTTGAAATACTTAGTCGTTGAAAAAGGTTTGGAAACTATCTCCCCCGAAAAGATTATTTTAGGTAAGGCTGAGGATAGGGTTCCTAAAGTTTTAAATTCTCAGCAAATGAAAAAATTATTTGAAGTTCAGAATTTGGATAGAAAGTCCGGTATTCGTGATAAGGCTATTCTTGAAACCTTGTATAGCACAGGTCTTAGGGTATCCGAGCTTGTTGCGTTAAATCGTGATGAGATAAATCTGGATACGGGTGAGTTTACGGTTGTAGGTAAAGGAAGAAAAGCTCGTACGGTTTATCTTTCACCTGAGGCTATAAGGTGGCTAAAAAGATATTTATCAGCTCGTGCTGACCCTTTCGTCCCCCTTTTTATAAGGTATTCAGGTAAGAAAATGCAGGAAAATGACTTCGATGGTGAGTCACTTAGAATTAATCCCAGAAGTATTCAAAGACTAATTAAAAAATATATTCGAAGGGCTGGAATATCTGTTGATGCTACTCCACACACATTTAGGCACACTTACGCAACGGGGTTACTATCCGAAGGTGCTGATCTACGTGAGGTTCAAGAGCTTTTAGGTCATTCTAATGTTTCTACGACTCAAATTTACACACATATCACCAATCGTCAGTTAAGGGATGTACATAGGAAATATCATAAAGATGTTCTTACATCCAGGGAGATTGAGGAGACAGAAGAATCTGTGTCATCTCTCAATTAGTTTCTATGAGAGCTTTAAAACAAGGTTTCGCACTAGGTTTAGTTTTCCTGCTAATTCTATACTGATATTTTGAAATATCACTACTATTCTCACGGTTTCCCGATTTGTTATTTGTTGAATTTAATGTAAAATTTTAGAAAAATTAGCCAAATAAAAAATAGAATAGGAGAAAAAATATGCCTGCTCGTAAACTTTCTTTCAGTGTTGATGATGGGGTGTTGGTTAGAAAAATCGTTTTAACTGAAGTAAAATATTCTAATAATAACTATACAGTTTTATATTACTCAAATCCCCCATTGATTGGCGGTACTAATCCTATCAGAACCCCTGAAGATGCTAAATATGTGATAGAAGTTCTGCATGCTGTGTGTACCAGATTTTTGGAAGAAAATTTACCCGAATCTGAGTGTACCGGTGGTTTTGAACTGATTAAAGTTAGTGAGGAGCACATAACACTGAGGAGGAAGAACAAAAGAGAAACATCAAAAGATGCTTCTCTTTTTTTCTTTCTTATCAGGAAACCCCGTATGAGTGAAGTGACGGGGGCAGGAGTCACGAACGAAATACGGGGATGAATGTGCATATCACGAAGTGATATGCTGTAGACATGAGAACAAGACACTTAA
>JAHYJU010000038.1 GCA_019428825.1 Patescibacteria group bacterium
TAATATTGCAATTAAGATTATTAATACGTGATTCTAACATCGTGCATCCATATTTTGTCTGGTCTTGTTAGCATAAAGGCGACAACTTCCGCTAAATCTTCAGGTTTAGTGAACTTTTCATTAGGTACATCTTGCCCAGTTTTTTCAAACATCTTAGTATCTGTCCCACTTTGATAAATGGCAGCTATGCGCACTTTGGAATTTTTCAAATCTTCCTTTAATACTTCTGTAAAGCCCCTTACGCCATATTTAGTTGCTGAATAAACTGATTGCCCTTCTTGTGCGATTACACCTGATTTAGACACAATGTTAATCACTGCAGCTTCTTTAGATTTTTTTAGTGAAGGCATCATAAGCCTTGTCATATGAATTAGACCCGATAGATTTGTTGCAATTAGTTCTTCAATTATCTCTTTCTTTACATCTTCAACCTGACTAGTTTTTTGCCAAATACCTGCGTTGTTTATTAACACATCTATTGTTTTTAAATCATTTGTTATATTTTTGACAGTATTTTCTAAAAGATTTGTATTCCCAATGTCTGTAGTGTAAACATCTACCTTTAATGCCCCATTTTTGCGAGATTTTTCTTTTACCTCTTCTAGATTTGTTTTATTTCTTGCTATCAAGGCTAAATTAGTGCCCTCTTTCGCTAATCTGAGTGTAATTGCTCTTCCAATGCCCTCACTTGCCCCAGTAATAATTATAGTTTTATTATTCAGATTCATATTAAGATTTTAGCACGGTAAAGTTTTTATTGGTGAGGGCGGTGGGGATCGGTCACAAGTCTTAACATATTGTATCTCGCTTACGCTCAAACAATTTGTAAAGCTTGCGACCCCGCCTCACTCTCCGACTTCGCTAAAGCTTCGCCGGATCGCTCCGGCATTCTCTCCCCACCTTCTCAAAGAAATACCCACCAGGCATAAAGCCTGCTGGTTATTTCTCTGGTGAGGGCGGTGGGGATCGAACCCACGACACCCTGCTTAAAAGGCAGGTGCTCTAACCACTGAGCTACGCCCCCTCACCTAAAAATCAGGTCTTTGATATTATAGACTATCATTTATCTTTTTAAAACAAAATAGAGCTAAAACTAAACCCGAAGTTTACACGAAGATAATAAAAGTGTAGAATTTAAAAACATGTCACATGAACCCTTAGCAGAAAAACTCAGACCTTCAAAAATTGAAGACTTTGTAGGTCAGAAAAAAATAATAGGAGTAGTAACATCCCTTATACAAAAATCCAAAACCACGGACTTTTTTCCTTCTTTGATATTTTGGGGACCTCCCGGATCCGGTAAAACTACTTTAGCAAGAATAATTGCATCAGAGCTTAACCGACCTTTTTTTGAATTTTCTGCTGTTAATACATCTACAAAAGATATTGAAAAAATAATACCGAAAAAGAAAAATGCTAATGAAAAGGGATTAGGTATTCTCCCGGAAAGTGAAATTACAAAAAGACCAATCGTTTTTCTTGATGAAATCCACAGATTTAATAAAGCACAGCAAGACTCACTTCTACCTCATGTTGAAAAGGGAAGTATTATATTTATTGGAGCAACAACCGAAAACCCATCTTTTGAAGTAATAAACCCACTAATGTCCAGATGTAGAGTGATTATCTTAGAACAACACGGCTACGATGAGCTGGAAGAAATATTCAATAGAGGTCTGAAATCTCTGGGTATGGAATTGGAAAAAGAAACAATGGAATTTTTGATGGGGGCCTCAAATGGTGACGCCAGAATAGGGCTTAATGTTTTGGAAATCTCTGCACATCTTTCTGATTCAAAAAAGATACCTATGAAAAATATTGAAGATGCTTTGCAGAGAAGAAATCTAGGGTTCGATCTAAAAGGGGAAGAATTTTACAACACGATATCGGCGCTTCATAAATCGATTAGAGGGTCCGACCCTGATTCAGCACTTTATTGGCTTGGAAGAATGCTACAAGCTGGGCAAGATCCATTGTACATTGCTCGTAGAGTAGTTCGATTTGCATCAGAGGATATTGGTTTAGAGGATCCGAACGCTCTTAATATTGCAGTTTCAGCTTTTAAAGCCTGTGAGGTTATAGGAATGCCTGAGTGCGAGCTTGCTTTAGCCGAAGCTGTTGTTTATATGGCAAAAGCACCCAAATCTAATAAACTTTATACTGCTTATGGGAGAGTAAAAGAAGATGTTGAAAAATATGGTAATTTGCCGGTTCCTTTAGAGATTAGAAATGCTCCTACAAAATTTATGAAAGAAATTGGGTATGGAAAAAATTATAAATACGAGCACAGCAAGGATGCAAAAAAGACGGACCAGGAATATATGCCGGAGAAGTTAAAAGGGAAGAAGTATTTATAGGTAGTTTTTTAATTCCGTGCTTATTTTATTATTTAAATCTTCGTAAGTTTCAAATTCAATTACGTTTTTCGTGTAGTTTTTAAAGGGTTTTCCACTCACATCGTTCTTTACTGCAATGATAATCTTTTTCCCCATCAACTTTGCACACATAGTTTCAAATAAAAGACCCGTACTTTTGCTTTCGCATTCTATCAAGGCAAATAAAACATCATTTTTCCTCATATTTTTTACTATTGGTCTTACACTTTTTGAAGGACTTTTATGGTGATTCCAATTAAACTCATCTCTTCCTAAAATAAAGGTTTTATGTTCCAAAGATGTTAGAGCATCAGATATTTTTGACAGATTTTCTTTGAGATTTTCCTTGTCTTTAAAATTTCTGTATTTATAGCCTATGTAGATGCGCATTCCGTTTATTTTACCACTTTCAAGCAAGGGGGTGAAATTTTAACTAGCTTATTTTAATTACAAATAAATTCCTCAAGATCCTTAACTCCTCCAAAAGATATTCTATCTTTAACTAAGTCTTTTGCATTTAACATCATTGCAGGTGTGATAACAAAATCACCCCATCTTTCCGATATATCATCCAATGCTTCAGTAAGATTTTTTTTCTTTTGAATGTTTTCAAAAAAATCCAGCTGATTATGACCCTTTTTTGATAAATTAAAACAAGATACAGCAATTGTGTGCACGGGGATTCTGTATGGGGAGTGGATAAGTGTTTTATATGCTATTTTATAGATATCTCCGGAAGCAAAAAGTTCTTCTTTTACACTTTTTCCTTGGTGCCAAAATGATCCCGTTTTATAAAGCAAAGATAGATGAACTCCGTGAGCGGTATATCCGGCCTTTCTCATCCTTCCCGACATTTTTTGAACTAATTTCATGAGAATTGGGGAAATTTCTTCTGGTTTTATATATTTTTCTTTTAAAGCTACAGAATTACCAAAACTTTGCCTGCTAGAAATAACGTCGTCAGGTTCCCATCCGTGTAATCTCATGTACCAGTAATATCCGACAATAGAATTAAAAGCCATTTTAAGTTTTTTTGCAGAAGCATTATAAAAATCCAAAACCGAAAAAATACCTGCTTTGTTTAGTCTTACAGCGTTGTTTGATTTTATACCGCATAGGTCTTGAAGTTCTAGTTTTGAGAATATTTCCATGTGATTTGTTTCATCTATGGTGTCCAGGCCATCCGGTTTGGTTAATCCAGCTGCTGTTTTTGCAAGAAACCTGTTAGGAGCTATTCCTATAGAAACGGTAATATAGTCTCCAACTTCATTTTTTATTTTTTCTTTTATTTCCAAGGCGACGTTTCTAATATCTTTTTTCATTGATGGAAAACCTTCCAAATCAATCACAAACTCATCTATGGATTTTGGAGTTATGCTATTTGTATAAGTTGATAAAATATTTTTAATTTGAACATGAACATTTCTATACTTCCAAGGGTCAGGTTCAAGGACAACAAGATTGGGACAAAGCATTTTTCCTTCTTTTACCCTCATTCCAACTTTTATCCCCAGCTTTTTTGCTTCTACCGAAGGAGCAATAATACATCCGTTGGGATTATTGTAAGCCGCTACAGCAATAGGTTTATTTCTAAGAAGTTTATTTGCCTGCTGTTCTACGGTTGCAAAACACGAATTCATGTCTATGTGCATTATCGTAGGAATTTTTGGATTAAACGGCAGGTTTTTAAGATATTCCATCTGATATTTGCTCAACCATCCAAAACAAATTACTTGTGTTTAGAATCAGTTTAAAAGACATTGCTTCTGTAGAAACCGAGAAAACATGGAATAGGGTAGTACCTGATTTGTAAGTGTGGTGGAGGTCAACTGATTGTATTTTATATGTTCTTCCATCCCATTTAAGTGAAAAAGGAAAGGCTTTGTTTTTCCTGTGGTCGAAGGCTGTGTAGACTGTAATTGGAGCTTTTATATCTTGTATCATAAAATACGAATAAAACCCGAATATATATTTTATACTCTATGTTTACGGTGGTTTCAAGTGGTATATTTACCGAATGATATCAGCCAAAAAGCTATGTAAAGATTATTCGGGTAAGGATATTCTTATAAATGTTGATCTAACAATTAACAGAGGTAGGAAAATTGGATTAGTTGGAAGAAACGGGTGCGGCAAATCAACTCTTTTTAGATTACTAAATGGAATAGAGGAACCAACCTCAGGTAGTATCGAAATTCAAAACGAGGCGGTAGGTTATATTCCTCAAGAGTTTTCTTTTCCTGATGAGATGGTGGGAGTTTACCTTGAGAAAAAATTAGAATCAAAGTGGGACATGTATAAAATAGATTTGTTGGTAAATAAAGTGAAATTTGTTAATTATGACCCTTACCAGAATTTAAATACTCTAAGCGAAGGTCAGAAAATGAAAATTAAGTTGATTGAAATAATGTTGACGGACCCAACTATAATTTTTATTGATGAGCCTACAAATCACTTAGATATAGAAGGGATAATGTGGCTTGAATACTATATTAAGACTCTGAGTCAGTCGGTGGTAATGATTTCTCACGATAGGTATTTCCTAAATGGTGTTGTTGATGAGATTTGGGAGATAGATAAACAGTCAATAATAAAGTTCGTCGGTGATTATGATAACTACAGGATTGAAAAAATGAAGCTAATCGAAAAATGGGATCAGGAATACATTTTATTTTTAAAACACAAAAAACAACTTGAAACACTTTTAGAAAATGTTCATAAGATAAAAGATGGAAAAAAGCGTGGGAGAGCTGTAGGGGCTGTTAAAAAAAGAATAGATAGGGAAATAGAATCAGATAAAAAGGAAAAATATATTTCTAAGAAAATTAAAAATTTGGAATTTGAGACTGACGTTCATGTAGGGAAACTTATGGTTAGGTTTGAAAATGTAACTAAGAAATATGGTGATAATCTGGTATTCGAGAATCTTAATTTTGAAGTTAGGGGTAAGGAGAAGGTTTGGCTTTATGGTCCTAATGGTGCAGGTAAGACTACTATAATAAAAATGATTATTGGGGAGGAAGAAACTACGGAAGGTGAAATAAAGATTGGTAACAATATGAAGATTGGGTATTATTCTCAGGTTCAATCTGAGTTGGATTCAGACAAAGCTGTTTTACAGGAATTTATGGATAAGACAGGGTGCTATTACGGAAGTGCCTATGGATATTTAAGGAAATTCTTATTTGATAAAGAAGCTGTGAAAAAGAAGGTAAAATTTTTAAGTCCCGGAGAGAGGGCTAGATTTGCATTTTCAATATTTGCCTATAAAGACTATGACTTATTAATACTTGATGAGCCTGATAATCACCTTGATATTGAAACAAAAGAGGTTTTAGAAAAATCATTAAGTGATTTTAAAGGAACTATACTAATTGTTTCTCACGATAGGTATTTTGTGGAAGAAATTGGGGTAAACAAGATATTAAATCTCGAGGAAGGTATCCTGACTTCTAATTAGTTATTCATATTTTCAGAGTGATTTTTCCATTTATTTATTTTTCATAGTAAAATAATAGATACAAGAGGTGATTTAAAATGGAAAATCAAGGTCAAAGAAGAATTTGGAAACCAAAAAAAGATTATAAAAGTAATACTCCGAGTAAATTCGGTAAGGGTGTCTTTTTACCTAAAGATATGAAGAAGAAGTTTGAAGAAATGCAGGAAGCTAAGGAAGAGGAGAACTCGAAGAAAGAGTAGTTTTTTAGTTACGGAACTAACTTTTTTAGAATATCACCCCAATACCGTCAATTACTACTTTTATTGTAAGACAGGTATAAATAATTTATATTTATCTATATGCCTAGAATAGTAAATTCTGAAAATACAAGCGAAACAAATACCCCAGAATCAATTAGTCAAATTAGGGATATACAAGAATCCGGTGTAGAGTTTAGAGGAAGAGGAGAAATTCCAAAATATGTAGAAAAACCACTGGTTAAGGCATGCGAAGAACTATATGACAAAAATATTATGACCACATGGTCTTCGGCTAATTATAAAAATATCGATTTTAATTATCCCGGTTGCATTTATGTGGATTTCAAAAGCTTGTCTGATGAAAATAGAGAAATAGCTAGAGAAATGGTTGAGGAGAAAAAAGCTAAATTTTTAAACGTTCACACGTTCGATGGTCCGGCAAGACAACTAAATCTAATTATTCCAATATCTAGAGAGTCTAACGTCGAGGAAGTAGAGCAATATGGTCTACAATTAGCAGAAAGATTTAAAAGTCAACAACTTACTTGGGGATATTGGGATAGTGTCGACCATCTTAAAGAATATATTAAATCTTGGCCATATAACGAATATTTAGAAGTAAAAGATATGGATGCTAATGAGCTTGCTGAGTGGTGTAATCAATTGGGATTTACTTTATATTTCGATCCGGTTTCAATGAAATTTTTTAAAAGTGAGGAACTTCGAGATAAATATTTAAAAACAGAAAGCTAAGATTTGTTCACATTCCCAACTTCACCGTAGCTTTTGTGATGGGGTGGTGACCCTACGGGGATCGGCTACATCCTTCAACAAGCTCAGGATTACGCC
>JAHYJU010000039.1 GCA_019428825.1 Patescibacteria group bacterium
CTTTTCTTGTCTGCATAGGACGAAGAGGAGTGTATTGCCACTGCTCGTGTCAAGGAGTCAAATATAAAGACCACATCCCAACCTTCTGCTGCTAGAGTATTTGCCCTAAATTTAGCAAATTTCGTTACTTCTATCTGATGATCAGGATGGGTGTTCCAAGGTGATGCATGAATTTCAGCACGTGCGCGTCTTCTCTTTTCTAATGTCCCAATATATACAGCTTCGTCTTCAGGACGGTCACCAACACAACCCATTATTATAAACAGGTTTTTCATCTCGTAAGTAAGCGTAAGACAGGAGTCAAATATCTCTCTTAACAACCAAGTTTTACCAGAACCTCCAGGGGCAACTATCCAATGACTGGAACCTAATCCGATAGGAGAAAGTAATGTCATAACTCTTAAATCAAAATTTCCGTTCTTTTCTATCGGTAATGGTTCACGTGGGTAATCACTTCTAAATTTCGACAGATTACGGGGTCTGTGTTGAATTCTATCAATATCCGATTCCAAATTCACGGAACTTATGTAAACCAATCCTCTACCCTCGTCGATAACAAACTCCACAAAGTCACCTTTCTTGAGACCATAGTAATGGGTTATTGATGTAGGTATCTCAAGACCAAAACTGTGTTCAGGCTTATCAGCGTCATAGTGAAAATAATCTGTTGAAACCAATCCGTCTTTCGTAATGTATGCCCATCTATAGGACCCTTCCCCCTTGTTAACGAGTAGGTAATCGGAGGATTTATTCAGTAAATTAACTTCCCCATGTCTCCTAATAAAATCCGTGTTTGGAATTATTACGGTCTTGGGGCTTAAATTTTTGATAGTACCGTTGTATATTGACAACTCGCTTGAGAGTAATTCCTCTTGTAGTATGCTTCCACATCTTTTAACAGTATTAAAAACCATGTTTTTACCTCCTTAAGGGATTTATAGGAGAAAAGTAATCTAGGACATTCTCGAGTTCTTCATCAAAAACGACGGCTTGATCGATATTAACAACCGACATATCATCTTGAAAACCCTCATCCCAATACACATCAAACTTTCTTTCTCCGATAGAAGGTATCCTGGACATAAAATCATCAACAGCCTGACGTCCTTTTGCAACACTCCAGTTCTTATCGGAAGGTTCTCCCAAAAACAACTCTATCTCCTTCTCAGAGATATAGTCACGTTGCTTTTGAATTTTTATCGACTTTTCGTGCAACTTCTCAAAAAGATTGGAAAGGGCATAACCGTCTTCCATCCATAACAAAAGGTCCCCAGCTCCTTCCCGATGTGATGGGAGATATATAGATAGGATATCTTCGCGCAGTGTTATGAACCAATCATGGAACTTAGATGTTTTTATACCAATCTTTTTTAACATCTCGGGATCTGTAGAATTCTCTATTTCTTTCATATCAATAAACTTTGTTACAGATGCCCTTACCATAGGACCACCAGATATGAGATGAAACTTCCGAGTTTCAACAATAACAACAAAAATTTTAGTGGTGAAAACCACACATCTTTTGACTAACCTTTCCCACTCAAGCAACCAATAAGATATGGATATTGAGAGAAAACTGTACAATGTAGTAAGCAATGCTGATATTAATAATCCCCAAATTAACGATAGCCTAGCAAATATAAGCAAAGTTGCTAGTAAGATTAAACTAATCACCACACTAGTAAAAAATGTTTTTGGACCTGACTTTGTTACTAAAATCCATATTACTTTCGCCCAACGGGACCCTAACCACACACCTACAAACTTATCGTCATTTGATATAGTTTTCTTATTAGAACCCTTGGTAGGCAACCACCTCTTACTAAAGAATTGAAAAACTTTTTCGTTATGATTCTTTGCATAGAAATATCCCAAAATCTGAGAAATAACCAACATAAAAGGAAATACAATCAAATAGATTAATACACCTTTTAATACGGATTTCTGTGCAGTATAGCTACTTTGATCAGAAAAGTAACTCAATATACCTCCTTGACCATATCCATCAAAAAGAAACGTGTAGGCGAAAAAAACAACAAGCAAAACAAAGGCTATTAACAATGGAAAAATGTCTGCTGGTTTAGTCTCACGATTTTCTTCACCTGATTTAACTTTAATTTTGTCGTCCATCCTTTTAAATTTCTCCTCTCTTATATATATTTTCAATGTACATTTTTAATTCAGCTCTAACTTTTTAAAGCTGCGGTGAAAAAGCTCAAATAATAAACTCTTTCATCGTAATAAAAAATACAGTGAGAGTATGAAAGAGGGTGGTGATGAAAATATTTCACATTTTTTCTCATCACTCACCCCCAAGTCCGATATAATTAGCAGGGTTTACCCAGGAATTATTTATTTTCATTCCAAGGTGAAGGTGTATTCCAGAAGAAAAACCTGTTGTACCAGACATCATAATGAATTGCCCGGATTCAACCTTTTGTCCAACCTTTACCTGCATAGTGTTATTGGAACCATGTCCATAAGCTGTCCAAATCTTATTTCCCCTCTCATCTTCTCCTTCTATTGCAATGACATTACCTGATATCCACCAATGATATGCGAGATACGTAGTTCTAGGCAAATATTCGGCAAATGTAACAACTCCAGAATGCATCGCATATATTGGCTGTGATACTCCGTTCGTACAAAGATCAATACCCCAATGTATACCGTTTCCCACCAGTTGACCGTAACTATAACCACCGCACAAATAACTACCTGGGTGTGGGTGAGAAAATTCTCCTACCAAAGGAGGGTCGATAATTATTGGGTTATTAGGAATTTGAGCGTAAACTTCCTCGGGTAACAAATTTACAACTTGAAGAAACTTTACTGCAAGTTTTTGCCACCACCCGCCAGAAAACACATAATTAGACTCTGCTTCAGGATCAACAGCCCATCCTGCCAATGAAGAATTTATCTCCATCGATCTGCTTAGAAATTTCTCCCTAAATTCTTCGCTGCGATTCCAGCCATAAAGTGCTTGAAACTTTTCCTCATAGCTTTGTGAAGCTTTATAACCAATACTTTTTAGCCACCATACTTTAGCATAAGGAGCTACACGATAGTCAAAATAGTTGCATGAGCTTACTAAAGTATCAGATACACCCATTAGACCGTTCTGACATATTGTCACACCTGTTGAAGGAAGTATTGCATTTGGACCAATTTCACCAGCCGAACAATGCCCTATATAGTCAGTATAGTTACTGTTTAGAGCATATCTCGCAGTCTCAGACCAATCCCTAATCCCCTCATCCTTCCAATAGTCTAAAAGCCATTCAGCCGAATTATACTGTTGCTGCGAAAATGATAGAGCGGAAGCTAAACCACTACAATTACCAATGTTTGTTCCACCACTTGACTCAAACTCAAGTATAGATAACTGAATTCCTATATCAATTTCTCCACCATCGGAATTTATCCATTGATTAGCTTTTATCTCATAAGCCACTATCATCGGATCATAACCGAGTGAAATAATTTTTTCCTCGGTCTCGGCGTCTAGTGTATACCATAATCCACCAGATAGTCCTAATTTTTTTAAGATATACGTGTAGTACCTATCCGGATCTGAATCATGCATATAACCCAATGCGAGAACAAAAGAAAAAATGAAACAGCAGGAAATAGCTATTACCAGAATGAGTAAAATGAAACAGGTTCTTAATCCTCCTGGAGAAACAGTTCTTGAGGAACTCTCTCTGTCCATGCCTCACTCCCTCTTCCATGAAATTCCAATCTCTCGTATCTTTCCTTGAGAGCTCCCGGCAGTCTTGTATTAAGAACTGCTAACAAAGATGGTGGGATTTCCATTTCATCATTAATTTTTCCAGCATCCATCTTTAGTGAAAATTCTGCTTCTTTTTCACTGTACGGTCCTGAAAAAACATATGCGTGGTAACCTCGCGTATCCGAAACGACATAAAACCTTACATTAAAATGGTTTATGAAATCTTCTCCGATTATAGATAGATCTCCGGGACTAGCAGTAGCTACCCAACAACTAGAACCCATATTAGTACCTGTAGAAACCAAGGACTTTATCTGGGTTGCTAAGTGAGTTGCAACTTCTTTAGGAATGCTACCAAGCGGACCGCTGGAACGATACTTTGTATGGGATGGTATATCAGTAAAGTTATCGAATACAAAGAGACATCTTTCCCTTGTCTTACTATGACGCCTTAACCACATTTTTCCCCACTCCATAATGAAGGCACTGATAAAATTGAAGTACCTGGTGATTCCGGCTGCTTGTCCAATATCAAAAGTTATCGGCATACCTACAATCTTTTCCCTGTCAATCCATTTTTTCTCAATGCTAGCTATCATCTCTTTAACATATAACTCATCTTCTTTATGAAGCTCTTCTTGCCTCTTCTGAATTGTGGCACTATCTGGATCTTTTACCCCTTCTTTAATTAACACAACATTAGCATCTGGTCTGTTGAACAGTATAACCGTCCCACCATTATCCTTCACCCAATCAGACTTGAACTCTTCCCTTGAACAGGGAATCAAAATAACATTCTGGGTTGTTGAATCTGCTAAAGGAGCAATAATAGTAGACTTTCCATTTTTGGTCTGTCCTATAAATAACCATCCGGGCTTTGATGTCCCATCCAGATTAGCAAGTGCTTCAAGTATTAGAGGCTGACCGCTATTTTTTGCATCTTCTATAACACCCACCACGGTCCTCCCGTCCTTATCGCCCACTACACTGATGCTATCAGCGATGGCTGAGAAGATTTCCTGAGCATCGTCATGATCATTGTCACGTAAAGATTGATTCCAATCCAAATCATTTTTTATTGGTTCTGAACCGGGAATAAATGCTTGAAAGCATTTTTCCACCAAACCCAACTCAACCCTATCCCATTTACCAAGCGGTGCTAAAGCTCTTTTGTAATAAAGAAAATTCGGCTCATCGTTAATATTCTCTATAGGAACCGTAACTCTTAAAATTGGAGTTGCCCATATCACTTTATTAATAACTTCGAGATTGATGAGAAGATCTCCTAATGTAAGAAGTGTAGCGATGTTGTCCTTAGTCAAAACACCCCACCAAAAGGCTGTAGCAGTACTAGCTGCAGGAAGAACATAGTAGTCGCCTCGGTAGAGGGGTTTAGAATATGCGTACCATATTGGATTAATTACTTTCCCATTATCGTTGGTAAGCTCAATATTTTTCCTTAAAAAATCTTGGAAGTTGTTGTTACCATAAATTACCGATTTAATCACCTCACCTAACTCACATTTCTTGACAATATGCCCTCCTAAAGATGAGGTCGGCTGGATACTTGTAGGTATCATAAAATTAGATGGTGTCCAGATAAACATATCGTTACCGTAAACACCCGTCTTGTTTCTTGGATACGCGTACTCATGTATCAATCTCAAACTCTGTCTTCTATGCTCATTGTTCGAAAGTCTTATTTCATTGAGAATATGATTTTTGAATGCCTCGTTACCCTGCGTTAGTCTTCTAACCAAAATAGTAGCTTCAGGGGTGTAATCTAAAATATCACCTACCGCTAATTTCTTGTTACTATTAGTAATATTACACCTATGATACGAGATTGATCTCTTAGTAGAGTTCTGATTCCCGTCTTTACCATTGTTCCTAGTAATTACCGCTTCCCCATTTACACCAGGTTTTGAGCAAGCTATTCCAAGTTTTTTATGAGCTTCTCTCAACCCTAGTTCGTAAACATTTCCTCTAAAATCATCTTGTTCCGAGGTAATTACACCATCAGTCTTTAAACCAAATATATTCTTAATCGTATCTATGTTCATCTTTCTCCTTTCTTTCTTATTAACTCTCACTGTATTTTCAAGGTTCTTAAAAATCATCTATCCTATTTAATTTATATAGGAATTCTGATTTTTGGCTCCCTCCTTCAGAACTTTCAATTAAATATTCATTAAAAGCTCAGAAGGAAACACAACAGGAACTCATACAAGCTATCTACGAAAATAGTAAAAGAAAGGGATAAATAGGAAAAAACATATTTATCCCTTTTTAGGTACTCAATAATCTCCACTTAAATTTTTCTTCGAGGCTTCTTTGTTACTCAGATAGTAGGACAAATCTATCAAAAGCTTTTTTGTGTGAAAATAAAAGAAGACCAAAAGAATAAAAGCCCAGAGAAAATACATCAAGGGTTTAAGGCTATCCAAAAATATATAGACAACTAGTGACCCTGATATCGGAAGAATAAATACAATCCATAACCACCTAGGGTTGTTTGAACGATCATTCAACCGACGTAGCAAAAAACAAAAGAGCTTTGAAAGTGGATTTTTCATCTCACTCCTTTCTAACAACTTATTATGTCTTAACTTTGATTATCAAGATTTCCAAGGAAAATATCATTATCTAGTTGGTTTGGTGGTAAATTCTCAGAATCTTGATCAACATCTAGACTAACCCCATCTGAAATACCCTCATAATACATGGGGACATCAAAATCGGTTATCAAATCCGCATCATCATTTTCCGAAGAAAATTCCGAAGTCTTATTGTCCTGGATACCTTCTGTGTAAAAATCCTCAAAAGACTTTACAACACCCACCTTACCATCAGTTGGTAAAAGATTGTCATATTCATTCTCTCCGAGGAGTGGTTCATACGAACTCAAATCAGAATATCCAACCCCTTCTTCATTTTCTGGCTGAGGTTTAGAATCATTTTCATCTGATTTCTCTGAGTCGTCAATGGATCTACTGCCACCATAA
>JAHYJU010000040.1 GCA_019428825.1 Patescibacteria group bacterium
GGTACCTTCGTATACCTCACCAACCTCTAGATTTCTAGTCATACCTTCTACAATATTTAGAGCTTCCTCAGCTTTTTCCTTGTCAACAGAGGATATAACAACTTTCCCATCCTCCTCAATAGAAATTTCGGATTGAGTTCTTTCCTGAATTTCTCTAATCACCTTGCCCCCGCTTCCAATTACCATCCCAATCTTATCAGGATCAATATTTATGGTTACTGTCTTTGGAGCATATTGGGATACCTCTGATTTTGGTTTATCAATTACCTTTTGCATTTCCTTAAGGATAAAAAGTCTACCCTCTTTTGACTGCTCAATTATCTTTGGCAGTACATCCATGGGAATTCCTTTTACTTTTACATCCAACTGAATTGCGGTTACACCTCGTATGGTACCCGTCATCTTGAAATCCATATATCCGTTTGCATCTTCCTCACCTGAAAGGTCTGTGAGTATTTGATATCTGCTAAATGAGTCATCTTCAACAATTAAACCCATGGCAACACCGCTAACCATATCTTTTATTGGAACTCCGGCATCCATTAGAGCAAGGGTAGAACCACATGTTGAAGCCATTGAAGAAGAACCGTTACTTGATATTATCTCGGAAACCAACATAGTAGTATAAGGGAACTCGTCCTGGTCTGGAATCACTGGTCTTAAAGCTTTTTCAGCTATCATACCGTGTCCTATCTCTCTTGCATTAGGAGGGCCAAACCTTCCGACTTCACCTACACTGTAAGGGGGAAAATTATAGTAGTGCAAATATCTCTTTCTTCTTTCACCGTACATATCTTGTATCAAAAGTTCATCAGAAGGAGAACCTAAAGTACAAACAGTCAAAGCCTGGGTATCACCTCTTGTGAATAAAGCACTTCCATGAGTTCTTGGTAAAACACCAATTTTTATATCTAAAGGCCTAACTTCGTCAACCTTTCTTCCATCTATTCTGGTACCTTCATCTAATACTATTTTTCTTACAACATCTTTTTTAACCATCCCGTAGGCCATTTCCATATCAGATTTCTTATAAGTGCCTTCAAAGTTTTTGAAAATCTCTTCTTTTAATTCGGTCAACTTATCACTCATGTCCTGCTTACCTTCCGTGGTATCTTTTTCCTTCATAATAGCCTCTACTCTATCTTTGGTTTGATCAGAAATTGCTTTTATAAGTTCTTCGGGAGGAAATCGGGAAAGATAATCATATTTTTCATTATCAGGATTAATTTCCTTAACAAAATCCGAAATAAAATCATAGAGGGTATCTACACCATCTCTGGCAAAGTTAATTGCCTCCAAAATCTTTTCTTCGGGTAGGACATTTGCTTCAACTTCGGCACCTAAAAATCTTTTATCCTCACCAACAAATGTAACCATCATATCCAGATCACTTTTTTCCTCAATATCTTTAAGAGAAGGGGATAAAACTAACTCCCCATCAATAAGACCGACTCTAGCAGAGGCCACAGGACCGTAAAAAGGTATATCACTTGCTTGTAAACATGCAGATGCGGCTATCATACTCAAAAATTCGGGGTCCGCATCCTCATCAAGAGATAAAACAGTCAAAACAACTTGAACTTCGTCCATGTAATCTTTAGGAAATAGAGGTCTAATAGCATGGTCGATGGATCTTCTGGCGATAATAGCATCATCGGTAGCCCTACCATCTCTTTTTATAAATCTGGAACTTTTTATACTACCACTGGCATATAATTTTTCCTCATACTGAACTCTTAAACCTAAAAAATCCACATCAGGGGAGGCATCTCCGGATACAGCAGTCGCAAGAAGAACTGTATCCCCATAGGTAGCTTTAATCGTCATGTTTGTTCTTAAAGCGAGATCACCGGTTTCAAAAACCAACTTTCTACCAGCAAAATCTGTTTCTTTTCTTACAATTTTATTCATTTTTTATTTATAGGGGTTTTGTATCGAGAGGATTAAGATTCAAAATATTATGCACTCTATGCATAATAGCCTGCCTCCTAATCCTTAAGATAGGACCCGCTATCCAAATTTCTTATGCTATCTTACTTTGATAGCTCTAATTTTTCAATCAAATGGCCATACCTTTCCTCATCTTTCCTTTTAAGGTAGGCTATTAATCTTCTTCTCTTATTAACCATCTGAAGTAAACCCCTTCTGGAGTGGTTATCCTTCTTATGGGTTTTAAGATGTTCGGAGAGTTTAGCAATACTCTCAGTAAGTATCGCAACCTGAACCTCAGGAGATCCTGTATCGGCCTCGTGAAGTCTGCTCCCTTTTATTATTTGTGCCTTTTTTTCTTTAGGTAAAGCCATAATTAACTACAATAATATATCAAATAAACCTTTAAAAATCAACTACTAAATACCCTTCCTTTTAGATATGCCCTTTAAAAGGGATTCCGCCGCAGGGGTTGTAACTCTTAATCCCCATTTTACTGATAAATTAAGAACGAGCAAACTTAGGCTGTCAGTAGCTGAATTTACTACATTTATATTTCCAAACCTTTGATTTCTGTCTGTATTATCAATATTCAAAACATCTGATTTTCCATAACCACCAACATCTTGAAAAGCCCTACCAAGATCATCGGGTAATTGAGCTCCGATGGTAATTATTAAATCGTAGTCTAGCCCTCTTATCTCAGCCCTCACTTTTGAAAGATCAAAATCCCTACCAACAGGGCCTATGGAAAAATGAAGTATATCGTTGTCAGTTGAATAATTTACTTTTGAGGCATCGGTGCCTGAATAATCAACAGAAACCAGAAGCTCTCTTTGACCGGGGTCTGAAATTATATCCACCCCTTCAACCAAACCATATTCCTCAGGGGGTTTACCGGGATATATAACATTAACACCTTTATCTTCTTCTTTTAATATATGATACATACCTATACCTGCTGCAAAGGAATCTATACCTGCAACTTTCGAGGGCATTATTGCAATCCTATTCGCCTCTCGAATTAATTCTATTATTTGGTCAGTCTTATCAATTTCTCCATTCATAGCACGTTAATTTTCTGGACAGGATAACTCTAAAAAGTTGAGGATTAAGTATGATACCAGAGTATAGTGAATTTTACAATATTAGCCCTATAGTGTCAAATGGGGGGAGGGTAATCTACGTTATTAATTAAAGAACTTCCATGTACATATCTTCAGAAATCTCTTCGTATTGGGGTTTTAACAAAACGCCACATTCGTTGTCCTTACCGGCAATATCTATATCATCTTTGCCTTTTTTCAATTTCTTAACGGATGCGTAAAATAAAGGTTCGTCGGACTTATTTACATCCGCAGGATTTTTATCATATATTGCTATTCTTGATTTAACCTTTAATGCCCCTGCTAAAACTTTGCACCCCGCGATTATATCTCCCGACTCCAGTTTAAATATTTTTAAAACTTTTGCTCTACCCTTTACCTTTGCCATCTCCGTCACAGCAGTCCCTTCTAAAAGCTTGGAAGCATCGTCAATAAGATCATATATAGTTTTATAGGATTTAACTAATACATCTGAGGATTCGGCTAAATCCTCAACTGCCGGAGATATCTTAATATCAAATCCTATAACTACACCTCTTCCACTCTGAGCCAACATAACATCAGACTCAGTTATATCACCGGTCCCCGTGTGAAGGAATTTTAATGCATAAGTTGTTTCAGCAGATGATGTAACTAAATCCGATAAGCTACTTTTTACCGCCTCTAAAGTACCTTCGGTATCAGCTTTCAAAACTATCGATATCATCCTTTTTGCATCCTGACCTACAATCTGAACTTTGTTCTCATCTATTGATAACTCAGCTAAATCACTTCCTTTAGTAAGAATTAAATCACCGACATGGGGAACAGAACTAAAACCCAATATCTCAACAGGGTCAGAGGGAAAAGCTGTTGTCACAATGTTTCCATTATAATCGGACATACGCTTTATCTTGGCCTCAACGCCACTAGCCGTAACCGAGTCACCAACCTCCAAAGTCCCGTTTCTCACTATGCAGGAAACAACGACTCCTTTTTTTCTATCCAAACGTGATTCTATTATTATTGCCTCCAGGTCACCTTCAAAATTGGCCTTTATATCAATTATCTCGGAAAGAAGAATTATTGCGTCCAATAGCTTATCTAAACCTTCACCGGTCTTTGCGGATATTTCAACACAAATTTCCTCCCCACCCCAATCTTCTACCAAAATATTTTCCTGAGCAAGTTCCTGTTTAACTTTTCTTGCATCTGCACCCGGCTTATCCATTTTATTTATTGCAACTATTAGAGGAACTTTTGCAGCTTTTATATGGGAAATTGCTTCTTTAGTTTGAGGTTTTACTCCTTCTTCCGCTGCCACCACCAAAACCACTATATCAGCGGCTCTGCCTCCTCGGGCTCTCATTTGGGTAAATGCAGCGTGACCGGGGGTATCAATAAATGTGATCTTTTTTTCATTATGGGAAATCTGATAAGCACCGATGTGTTGAGTTATTCCTCCGTACTCATTTTCCTGTACATTTGTTTTTCTTATATTATCGAGAATGCTTGTTTTTCCATGATCGACATGACCCATAAAGGTAACAATAGGGGCTCTAGTGATCTCTTCAGTTTTATTTTTAGTTGTATCAACCATGTTTTACACAAGTAATTTAATTCTACTCTTATTCCAAATAATTTTTTATTAAAAATAAGGTTAGTCCTCATCTGTTTTTTCAGTTTCTTCTAACTGCTCTTCTGCAGGTAAATCTTCATTCTCATTTTCCGAATTATCGTCAGCAGGTATTTTTTCTGCATCTTCAGTTACCTCCTCCTCAACTTCTTCACTTTTTTCTTCTTCAATTTTTTTGTCTTCCTCGGCCTTGTTGAATTTCTCTATCTCAGCATCCCAAACCCCAACCACCTTTTGTTCAGAAACTTCACCGTCAAGTCCAACTTCAGCATCTTCACTTGAAAATACTCCCACAACACCCTTAATATCAATTTTCCATTTTGTAAGTTTATTGGCTAATCTGGCATTTTGACCTTCTTTTCCTATGGCAAGACTTTGCTGATCTTCGGGAACAGTGACTAATGCTCTTTTTTCTTTGTGATCAAGCTCGACTTCCGTAACTTTTGCAGGTGATAAACTTGATGCAATAAATTTTTCCAGATTATCGGAATAAGGTACAATGTCAATTTTCTCACCAAAAAGCTCGGAGATTATTGATTGAACTCTAACACCTTTTTGACCTACACAGCTACCTACGGGGTCAACTTTTTCATCATTTGAAGAAACTGCCATTTTTGTTCTGGAACCGGCCTCTCTTGCTATTGCTTCAATAACAACTGTTCCTGAAGAAATTTCAGGCACTTCCTGCTCAAAAAGCCTAATAACAAACTCGGGGTCAGCTCTACTTACAAGTATCTCAGCGCCTCGGGAAGTTTCCTGGATATCCTTAACTAATACTTTTATTCTTTGATTCATTCGATAAGCTTCAGTAGGAACTTGCTCATTTTTTGGCATAACACCCTGACTCCTGTTTTTACCCATATCTAGGGTCACGATACCTTTTTCAACTCTAAAAACAGTTCCCAACACAATTTGTCCGATTTTACCCTTAAATTCAGTTGTTATAACATCCTTTTCGGTCTCTCTTATTTTTTGAACCAAAACCTGTCTTGCAGTCTGTGCCGCTATTCTTCCAAAACCTGAGGGTGTAACGTCCATACCGTCTTTTAATATTCTAACTTCACCGGTATCGGGACTGAGGTCTACTGTAATTTCTTCTAGCTCTACATCCTCGCCGGCTTCTTTTCTGTCTTTTTTATAAGCTGTAGCTAAAGCAGATCTCACAGATTCCAGAACACTTTCTACGGTTATTCCTTTTTCTGTTGCAACCTGACTTATTGCTGCATTAAATTCTGATAATGCCATAAAAATATTTTTATACTCCTTTTAGTAACTTAGTATTTTATTAAAAAAAGTGGGTTACGCCCACTTGAATCAAACACTTATTACTATATCTTTATACATTAGGATTTTATACTACATAGAAGATAAGGTCAACCAATAGCTAAAAATTCTCCAACAACTCCCTCTGCTTCTTACTCAATCTCTCGGGAACTTTCACTAAAATCTGGACAATAACATTTCCTTGACCCCTACCATGTAATTTAGGCATACCCTTACCCTTTACTAAAAATCTGGAACCATACTGGGTACCAACAGGTATTTTAAGTTTGGTTTTTCCTAAACCACTTTTATTATTGAGGTCTACAACAAGAACCTCTATGACTGTGCCCAAAGCAGCATCAACCATGCTAACTTCCTTATTTAATAAAATATCGTCCCCCATCATTACAAAATCAGGAACATTTCTTACCCTAACGGTTATATAAAGATCACCGTTAGGAGCACCGTCGGGACCGGGCATACCCTTGCCTGAGAATTTGATTTCCATACCATCTCTCATTC
>JAHYJU010000041.1 GCA_019428825.1 Patescibacteria group bacterium
TTAGAAGGTTTAGCAAATAAACTTGTAAATGTCCTGGAAGAAGTTGAGGCGTCCGGAGATATAGTATTAGTTATCGATGAAATTCAAAATCTCGTTACGGGAATGGGTGAAGAGGGTGGTTATGACTCTACTATATTCTCTATGCTTGAAAGCTATATTTCAAAAAAAAGAATAAGAGTCATAGGAGCAACATCTATGTCTAATTATAGAAAATATATTGAACCCAACGATGCTGTTGCGAGACTTTTCCAGGTTATAAAGATAGAAGAAAGTTCAAAAGAAGATACTTTGCTAATACTAAGGCAGGTAGCAAAAAGGTTGGAGAGAGAACACAGTATTTTAATTACATACCCTGCTCTGCTTAAAAGTATAGATCTAACTGAAAAATTGATAGGTGACAAGGTTCTTCCTGACAAAGCTATTGACCTGATTGAAAGGACATCTACTTCCATAAAAAATTCAAATAAATATTTGGATTCGGAGGAGATTGTAAAAGAAATATCCGAAATGACTAGTATTCCCCTAACGGCAATAGGTCAAAATGAGGCTGATAAATTACTAAATATAGGATTTGACATGAAAAAAAGGGTAATAGGACAAGACCATGCAATAGAAAAAATACAGATATCTTTACAAAGGGCGAGAACAGGAATCAGAGATGAGAAAAAACCTGTCGCATCATTTTTATTTGTGGGAATGACAGGAGTAGGTAAAACTGAAACAGCTAAAGCACTTTTGGAAACATATTTCGGAAAAAAAGAAAACCTAATAAGACTTGACATGAGCGAGTATCAACAGATTGATAGTTTAAATAGAATTATTGGTTCTCCGGACGGAAATATTGTAGGAAGCTTAACCGAGAAAATTAGAAGTAACCCATTTAGTCTATTACTCATTGATGAAATAGAGAAAGCCCACCCAAATATTTTACTTACCTTTCTACAGATGTTGGATGAAGGAAGGCTGACCGACACAGCAGGAAATGAAGCAAACTTTACGAATACTATAATAATTTCTACCAGTAATGTGGGTACTAAATCTATTCAAGAAATATCAGAAAGAGGGGGAACGTATGAACAAATCCAAGACTCAGTAATGAATGAAATTAGAAATAAATTCGCGCCCGAGCTTTTAAACCGTTTTACGGGAATAATTGTATTCAACCCCCTTACGATGGAAAATCTAAGGGAAATAACCAAGCTAATGCTTGAAAGGGTTAAGAAAGTGACTGAAGATAAGGGAATAAGCGTTAACTTTAAGCCCGAGCTTGTTGATGAGCTTATTAAGAGAGGTTACAGCCCGGAGTGGGGTGCTCGCCCACTTGCAAGAGTAATCGAAGATTCCGTAGAGTCTTATATTGCTGTCAAGATATTAAAAAAAGAACTAAAATCAGGAGACAGAATGATGCTAGGAACGGAAGTTTTTAGTATATAATTCAACCCATGAACGAACTTCAAGAACGTATAGAACAACTTAAAAAATCCCTCGACTTTGAAGGTAATAAGAAAAGAACCGAAGAAATTAAGAAAAAACTCGAAGATGAAAGTGTCTGGCAGAATTGGGAGGAGGGAAATAAATTATCTAAGGAACTCTCATCTATTGAAAAAGAACTGGAAGATATTGATATGTTGGACCTTTACGTAGGTGAAAATGATCCGGAAACATTAGAAAAAGAAATCAAAAAACTTGAATTTAAAACTTACTTATCAGGAAAAAATGATAAAAACGACGCTGTTTTCTCAATACACGCAGGACAGGGAGGAACAGAAGCAATGGATTGGACGGGTATGCTTCTTAGAATGTACTTAATGTATGCAGAAAAAAAAGGCTGGAAAACAAGCAAGATACATGAGATCCAAGGGGATGAGGCCGGAGTAAAAACAGTTACGCTTGAAATTTTAGGCGATTATGCTTATGGATTTTTAAAAAAAGAGGCAGGAACTCACAGATTGGTTAGACAGTCACCTTTTAATGCCGATAGTTTGAGACAAACATCTTTTGCCCTTGTGGAAGTCATTCCAATTATTGAGGAAACCGAAGATATTGAAATTAAAAATGAGGATTTGGAATGGGAGTTTTATAGATCCGGCGGTAAAGGTGGGCAAAACGTTAATAAGGTTTCCACAGCGGTAAGGGTAAAACACAAACCTTCGGGACTTATTGTAGAATGCCAAGAGGAAAGATTCCAGGGAAAAAACAGGGAAAAAGCCTTAAAAATATTAAAATCCAAGCTTTACCAAATTGAGGAAGAAAAATCTTTAGAAAAAGAAAAAAAACTTAAAGGAGAGTACAAAACTCCGGGGTGGGGTAACCAAATAAGAAACTACGTCTTACACCCATACAAATTAGTAAAAGACCTGAGGACAAATATAGAATCTACTAACCCTGAGGGTGTGTTAAGTGGAAATTTAGACGATTTTATAGAAGCCGGGGTAAAGCTATAAATAATAAAAAGGAAATTATAATCCGGAGTAAAATTCAAAAATAGTATTTAGTAATCATCTTCAGAATCTGGGTGGTTCCTTGGGAAATTCTCTCCGGCAAAATCCTCAGCGTCAAAACCAAAATCTTCATCTTTTGCAGATTTTTTTTCAGGAATATCATCCAATAAAACTTCCCTACCCTTACTACCACTTACCTCCGTCCCAACTATACCTCTTTCCTCCATCATATCAATTAACCTGGAAGCTCTTGCAAAACCTATTCTAAGTTTCCTTTGTAGCAAAGATGATGAAGCTTTTTGAGCGGCTGCTACTATACTAACTGCTTCATCAAATAACTCATCGTCAACATCTTCTCCCCAAGTTGATTTCACGGCACCACCTTTTGAGGAAATAACTGACATATTTAGTATGTTATCTTCGTAGTCAGGCTCCATTCCCTGTTGCCTTAAGAAATTAGTCAAATTTTCAGTTTCTTTGGGTGATATTATTACTCCTTGGATTCTGACAGGATTTGCAGATCCGGGAGGAACAAAAAGCATATCACCCTTACCTAATAATTTTTCAGCGCCCGGAATATCGATTATAACCCTGGACTCTATCTGGCTTTGAACTCTAAAAGCAGCCCTACATGTAATATTTGCCCTTATAAGACCTGTAATTGCGTCAGCCGAAGGTCTTTGAGTAGCTAAAACTAAATGAACGCCGGAAGCCCTACCTTTTTGAGCAATCCTAATGACATCTCTTTCTAAATCCGTCGGGTTTCTGAGCATTAAGTCAGCAAATTCGTCAACTACCATAACAATATAGGGCATTACCTGAATTCCGGATTTTTCATTGTAATCATCGATATTTCTAGCTCTAGCTTGATCAAATAACTTATATCTTCTCTCCATTTCCTCAACTGCCCACTTAAATACCGAGGGAGTTTTATCCATATCGGTAACCACTGGAGTTAAAAGATGGGGTATATCAACATAATCACCAAACTCAACCCCCATTTTAGGGTCTATTAAAATAAATTTAACTTCCTGAGGAGTAGCTCTGAAAAGAATTGAAGAAATTAAACTATGAACAAATACCGATTTTCCCGTACCCGTAGAACCTGCTACCAATATGTGAGGCATATCGCTTATACTCCACGCCATAGGCTTTCCCGACACGTCCTCACCAATTGCCACCGTTAACTTTGATTTAATATTTTTCACCAAAGGTGAGTCTATTAAAGATTTAAAGTAAACCAAAGACCTGGTTCTATTAGGAACCTCGATACCAATTAATGATTTACCCGGAATCGGGGCCTCTATTCTGACTGCACCGTTTGGAGAAGCTAGAGCCAAAGCAAGGCTTTTATGAAGGCTTACAATTTTTTGTATGCTGTTAGGGGATTTTGGTTTCACAGCATACTGTGTAACAGTGGGTCCTACTTTAACGTCATCCATAGCTATATCTACATCAATGCCTGAAGACTTTAGAGTTTCTTTAATAATTTTTATTCTTCTGTCAATCTCTGAATTATCAATTGCTCGAGCTGGAGGTTCCTCTAATATACTCATAGGGGGATACTCCCATATCCTATCCGAGGGTATTATCGGTGATCTGGTTCCCAAAGTTGTTGCTAGAGTGCCTATGCTCTTATCATCAGAGAGACCGCGAGGTTCCGATGCTGTCGGAATAATTTCAAATATCGGGACCTGTTCAGGATTTATATCCGTAATTAAAACAGCATCACTATAATCATCGGCCATAACAACAGAAGCTGATGTATCAATTTCAATATCCCCATCTTCAGATAATTTTGGTTTTTTTGTAAAAATTTTCGCTACAATCTCCCGTAATCCGGAAAGGAATTTGTTATTCTTTATAAAATCTAAAATACTCCCAAAAGAGACGTTGAATATTAAAACTAAAGAACCAAAAAGAGTAATTAGAAACAAAATACCTGCTCCAAATGAACTTATTCCCGAACCAATGAAATTAGATATTCTGTACCCTACCAAACCCCCTCCCCGCCCATCTAAAGCAAATTCATAGCCCTTATCTTTTGATATAAAAACATGAAAAAAACCCGATAAAGATATCAGGAGTAAAAAAAGGCCTACAAGTACCCTTGCTTCCTTATATTTTTTATCTAAACGATCAAAAAACAAAAGACCAAAGCTACCGATAATTAAAGGAATTACTATTGAAGGCCGTCCGAAGTAAAGTCTTAGGACATGCTGTATTTTTGAATTAAGGGAATAGGAAGGAGCAAAAAAGGAGATTAGAGCCACTAAAGATAATGACAAAAATACAAGTGAAATTATTGACCTTACAACATCGGGTTTTACATTAAATCTTAATTTAAATTTTCTTCTTCTACCTCTGGACATTACCCTTATAATAGCACAAATGGGAGTTCTTTAGAAAAGGAATTACAACCTAAATTGTTATAAAATGAACTATCACCATGGGAGTTTCTCTTGTTTCTTTTCTCAAAAATTTTGAAATATCGTTTTCCAGCTTTCTTTTCATATCTGATGGGTCTTTTTTCAGACTCTTCATACTGTTTACTCTTTTTATGATGAATTTTTTTGACTTGTCCATCAACTCTCTTGAATCTTTTACATAAATGAAGCCTCGGGTAATAATCTCCAGCTTATCAGCAAATATTTGACCTTCTCTTGATGACGGTATTGCAACAACAAAAACACCCTCCGATCTTAGGTGGCTTCTATCTTTAACTACAATTGGATTTAATTCATTTGTCTTAGTACCACTTATATATACCGGATTGGTTTCATAATGACGACCTTTTTTGGCTACCCCATCTTTAAATTCTGCTGAATCTCCTTCCAAACATTCAAAAATTCTGTCTTTAGAAATCCCAAGATTTTTCATCACATTAGTGTAAGCTCTCATCTTAGTTATAGTCCCACCTATTGGAATATGATATTTTGGATTAATAAGCTTTACTAATCTTTCAATATCTCCTCTAACGGCATGGCCCGAAACATGGAGATTATTCTGTATTTCGCTATAAATAACCTCACAATTTTTTAAAGTTAAATTGTCCATTACTTTCTCTACTGTAATATCAGCACCGGGAGGATTGGGATCACCCGAAAATATAACCATAGGCTCTCCCTTCAATGTAATGCACTCGTGCTCACCCCTGCTCAACCTATCAAGAGAAGAGCCGGGCTGACCATAACAACCAGCTATCAAATAAACTAACTCCTGCTGTTGATAGTCACCGGAAGTTTGCTCTTTTATAAAAAAATCGTCAGAAAAAGGTAGGTATCCAAGTCTCCTAGCAACGTCTACCATTTGCTCAACAGACCTCCCACTTGGAACTACTTTTCTACCCAGCTCTCTCGCGGCATTCATTATTTGATACATTCTCGAAATATTTGAGGACATTGTAGTTACAAATATTTGCCTGTTCCCCGCTCTTGAAAAAAGCTGGTGAAAAGTTTGTGCTAAAGTGCTTTCAGAATTTGTATGCCCCTCAGATGTAACACCAAGGCAGTCTGATAAAAGACACAGTACACCCTCGCGCCCAAGTCTTTCCATAGTATCTACATCGGCAGGTTTATCCAGGACAGGGTTCTCATCAAACTTGTAATCAGCGATATGAAGCAACACTCCCTCATTAGTCCTTATTACTATGCCCATAGCCTCGGGTATAGAATGGTTTATTCTAAAAGCAGACACCTTAAAATTACCAAGATCTACAACTCCTGATTCAGGGTTAAATAGGTGATAACTAAAGTTTTTCCCTACCTCACTAAAGACTTTTTCAGTTAATTTTACTTTTATAAACTCCCCCACTAATTTACTGGCGTAAATCGGAACATCGGGCAGTTCCATTAAAAGATTAGGGACGGCACCGACATGGTCTTCATGCCCATGGGTTATAAAGACACCTTTTATTTTGTGAGAGTTCTCCAAAAGGT
>JAHYJU010000042.1 GCA_019428825.1 Patescibacteria group bacterium
TTCATTATAAAAAACTGTTCCTGCCGGTGCCCATGTAGTATTTCTACCTGATTGTATTACAGGGGATACAAAACCGTCTTGAGTTTGATCTCCGGTTAAAAGAGGCCACCCATAGTTTTTTCCTGCTTCAATAAGATTAAGCTCATCCTGACCTGTATCCGACCCCGAAGGTCCGTGTTCTGTCGACCAAAGTCTTCCTTCACTGTCCCAGGCCAAACCCTGCGGATTTCTATGCCCGTACGAATAAACCTCGTTACCAAACGGGTTATCCTCCGGGATATTTCCCTCATCATCTAATCTTAAAATCTTTCCCAACAAAGAATCGGTTTCCTGAGCACTATCAGCATTACCGGCATCACCTGTAGCTATATATAGATAACCATCGGGACCAAATGACATTCTTCCGCCGTCATGATAAGAAGCACCCCCGATACCTGAAATTATGACCTTATCCTCAGTAAGAGTATTATTTTGAAACACATATCTAACCACCATATTCTCCAAACTATCTCTTCTGCCTGTAGTATAGTAAATGTAAATGTAGTTATTATTTTCAAAATCAGGATGAAGAACTGCCCCTAATAAACCTCCCTCGCCTACGTGTTGAACACCTTCTATTTCGATACTTTCCCTGTTTTCATCAATTAATGTTAATCTCCCGGGTCTTTCTGTAACTAATATTCTGTTATCAGGTAAAAAAACAATTTCCCAAGGTATTTCCAAGTCGGTTGCCACAATCTCAACGACGGAACCATTCAAATCATTCTCTAACTCATCGGGAGTAGGGGAGGGCTCTTTTTTGTCAAACATGCTTATAGTCCTTATACCAAGGTCAGCCAGTTTTTCAGAAGGAGATAGAAAAACATAGACCCCGACACTCATTAAAATTAATAATAGAAGTATCCCAAAGTATTTTAATATTTTCATATTTTTAAGATATCACACTAAATACAATATTAAAAACTCGACTCATCTAAATCGTTATTCAATATTAGGACACTCATCCTTAATACCAACACAGGCATAGACACAGTTAGGACAGGATTTGTAATCGCCGGCATATCTGCAGGCCTTATTAGGGTCATCGGGATTTTCATTTATACTACCCGCAGAACCGCAGACACAATCAAGGACATAGCTGTGGTGGGCATTTGGAATTTGATCAGGGTAGCAATTAGACTGAAAACATTTCCCAACCTTAATACTCCACTCATAACCACTTGGACACCTATCATCCGAGCTTCCGGTGGTACTCTCACCACTCTTATCAGAATCGCCGGCATCTCCCTCCTTATTTTCATCTTTTGTTTCTACTTCAGGCAAATTTTTCTTTTCATCCTCCAACTCCTTTACCTTATTTTTAACTATCTCATCTACTTTTTCTCTCCAATTTTGCTTAAACTCATCCTTATTTTCCTCCAATATCTCTTTTATCCTATTTCTAACCCTTTCTCTTAAGGCATCCATGTCAGCCTCGGATTTATCATCTCCCGAATGCTTATCAATATAATGGGATGCAATTCCATCCAAAAATGTGTCAAAATTAACTCCTCCGGTTATAAAATTTTTAATTATATCGGGATTAATAAACCTTGATATTTCATTCTTAGTTTCATGAATAACTGCATTTCTTGACTGAACCCATATCTGATCTATCATGTCCCTTGAAATTATCCCCGCAATATTTTCAATTCTCATGTTATTTGCAGAACTATCAAATTTATCAGCGGTAGTCTCGTAAACCTGAGCAATTTCTTCTAAAGCCAAAACATTATTTCTGTAGTCCTCGTAGGTGACTTCGCCTGATAGAAGACCTTGTTGCAACTGAGTTCTTGAATTTCTAATGTCATTTGCCTGATTTCTTAATTCACCTGCTTGGTCACGGTAGGCGGTTCTCATTTGTTGGAGCAATTTATCCTTTTCTTCTATAGATTCAACTGTCCTGCTTACTCTCTGAGCTCTTCTGAAAATCTCCCCCCATCTTGAGTGGTTTGAAATGTTCCTTGTTAAAATTGTCGAAGCAATGGGGCCTAAAGTAGGACCCATCCATCTTGTTGCCTTATCAGGTAAATTCACAACAAACTTTGTTCCTCTGCCTATACCGCGGGTAACTTTTCTAATATTCCTATTAAATCTATTAAACGATATTCTAGCGTAGGCCGGGGTAGGGTAGATAAAGTTTCCTGCAAAAACAGATAGAATGAAAATTATTGTTATTGTTTTTTTAAATCTATATTCCATATTACTGAATAAATTCGATGGTTTTAAAAACTTCTACTAGATCATTCTCAAATTTTTCATCGTATGAAAAGCAAATTAAGGCGATAGTGTCTATTCCTTCTTTTTCAATCAAAAACATAACACCATCACCCATGCCCGGGCCCTCATCTTCAAAACTATCCTGAGCTGTGCCTTTTGAAATTTTTACATCTCCTGTCAAAAAATCCTCTTTATCTACTATCTCAACATACGAATCATTATATTTATTAAAGTCGCATTTAAGTCTTACTTTGGGAAGTTCCAAATCTTTTTCCATATAACCCGTATCGTAAGAGCTTAAAACAATATCGTCGTCTTCCAAAAACCAAGCCGGGGGATATTTAACCCTAATTCCAAGCCTAATATTTTCCCATGTTTTCCAATCTTCAGTGTCTGCTTCTTTATCAATAGATTCTTCAGCCCTATTAACTACAATTCCCTCGGGTTCAATCTCTATCTCATCAAGAATACTATCTCCTCCAATACCTAAAGTTTGAAAATAGGTTAATTGGTCATTTTCTATTATAAAAACAGCATAATCGGTTAAATATGTTGCAATTTCACCTTCTTCATACAAAACAGGAAAAAAGTCTATCGGGATGATGTTTTCAATTCCAAATATTGCAGACATGTCATCAAAATTTAAAAAATAGTCAAAATCTTCGGGTTTTAATGGTGTCTCTTCACCAACTTCGTCAAATATAAACTCTTCCTCATAAACAAACTTTCCTCCAAGAAAAGCAATTTTTGTTTGCTGATTATGATAATACCAAGTCTCACTCCTCACAAGCTGGGGATTATCTGCCTCGCCACGGGGAAGATATGTGATTACAAACTGAGAAGGGTAGCCGAATAACTTTATTGTGTTTTTTTGATCTTGGGACAACGAAGTTTCGTGAAACAATAGGAAATATATTGCTAAAACAACAATGAGAGCAGGTATTAATATCTTTAATACTTTCTTCATTGGGGACATTTTACATCATTACCGATTTTTTTAAAAATGGAGGGTTGTGTTGTGTTAAAATTTATTTATGGAAGAAAATTTGGTTGATTACCGAGAATCCCAAGAGCCTTTAAAAGCCTTTCCGGAGGAGCATAAAAAATTGAAAAAATTTCTTTTTGCTATCATAGGTGCTGTTATAGCACTGATACTTATAACAATTATATTTTAAGTACATAATAGCCGCAGTTACTTTGTAATATAGATGAATGCTATGGAATCTCCGTTATCGTTTTTTATTGTCCCTATTAGTTCTTTATTTTTTTCCCGTGAGAAGTTTTTGTAGTCATTCACTAAGGAAAGTGGGTACTTTATTGCTACTATAAACCTATTATCATAATCCGATAATTTCCTATCAGTGTAAAAAAGCGCCGGGCAGCTATTTTCATTAGTCTGAAGTTTTGTACTCCCAACCTGTATATTATTTTCTCTCTCATATTTTTCCATAATCTCTTCAATCTTTTTCCACTCTCTTCTTAACGGAAAACCAATTTTATTTTTTCTCATATAATCTGATCTTTCTTTTTCATTAAAATCACCTGCTTTTAAAAATAAAATTCTTTTAGTTCTCCATGGATATTCCGGCTTATGATTTACAAACAAAGTATACGTTTGATAGTAGAAAAAGAGAGAAATAAGTACGTAGGATATTGAAAACACCTTACCTATGTCTAAATTTCGTATTTTTTTGCCCTGACTAGTATAATCGTGTAACTTTTGAATTAAAAATCCTGATAAAACTGACAGGGGGATAAAAAGATTATAGATGTGAGTTCCCGGATTAGTAAAAATAAGGGTAAATATTAAAAATTCGGCGATAAACCATAAAATATATAACCAATATTTTTTAAAATAGAATAAAGAAGCAACGAAAAAACCAAGAAATAATTCCACATAAAAGAAAGGGTTGTATAGCTTCAATCTAAAAGCTAGAAATTTAGCTCTATCAATAAATTTTTCAAAACTTATACTCCCCGGGCTAACTCTGTTTCTAAAGTAGGCCTGATTTTCCGCACTGTTTATAAAATGACTAACATAGGGAATTAAATAAAATACAGCTAAGAGAAGCACGACAGACACGTTTGTTAAAACAAAAATTGATTTGAATTTTTTAGAATATTTTTTATTGAGAGTTATTACACTAAAAATAACGTAAAATACGTAGGGTAGAATAAAAACTGCATCCCAATGAGAGAGAAGAGATAAACAAAAAAACAACGTGCCTATCACACTGCTCTTAATTAAATTTTTACCCGAGTCTGAACCTTCGCTAGTTGTGATTTTGCTGTAAAAATAAAGTGTAAGAAAAGAGAACAGAAGATTAAAACTTTGGTATTGAAATATCCTTCCAAACACTACTATCATTGAGTTAACTCCAAGTAAAAAAGATGATGTAAACGCGGCTAATTTACTTTTTGTTACGTTTTTTACAAAAAGGTAAAAAACAACGATTGATAAAATATTGGCTATAGCAAAGGGAATTCTGTAAATTAATTCGTTGAAAAATGTTTTTGAAAAAAGAAAAATAATCCCGCCTATTAAATATTGAATTGGACCTTTATGTTGAGATATCAAAAATTCTGTGGAATAGAAAGTACCTGTATCCTTTAGGTAGGTAAGTGCAACTGACTCATCACAAATATACTCAGAATATCCAAGATTTATAAACCTAAGAGGTATCATAAGAATTAAAAGAAGTATTGGGAGGTTGATATTTTTTAAATATTCTCTTGGGTTTTTTAATATTTTTTTTAGATTGAGAAATTCCTTAGCTTTCATGAGCTTTTCCCTTAACCATAGGCGGGAAGTAATCAACAATAGAGTAGAAAACAAAAGGTGTTAGCCATAAAAGATACTGGTCAAAATAAACAGGGTTAAATGAAATGAAAATTATTATTGCAAAAAGAACGTAGGCGTATTTTCCTATTCTTCTAGTAAAAAGCATGAAAATATTTAGTATAGAAAATAAAACAAGAGGGAGCCGGGGTAGTAATAGGGTAAAAGTAGATACATTATTGTATGTCTTAGGATTATATAAGGTTAAAAGCTTTTGGTAACCGTAAAGGACACCTGTATCACTCTCGGGCGTTCGGGTAAAACTAAACATTATTGAAAGAAAGAAAGATCTAAAATTATCTAACATAAATGGAATTGAAGGGATAAGAATGGGGAGTGACATTATCAAAATATCAGTTATAAATTCCTTAATTTTTCTTTCTTTTGTAATCAAAGGTAAAAGGTAAATAGGAGAAAAAAATATTCCGAGGTGTTTTATACCAAGAGAAAAACCATACAAGAGATACGCTAGTCTAATTTTCTTATCCATGAAATAGAAAGATGCCATTATTAATGCTATGGCTATAAGATCCTGTTTTGAGCTTGAAACACTGGCAATAGTCCATCTATTAAGAACTAGAAACGCACCCGCCGCAAAGCCTAAAATCTTTCTATCGTGCTTTCTAAATTGAAGATAGGTGAATATAAAAGCTACAAACTGGAATAGGTACAAAACCTTACCGTAGTTATGATAGAAATCTATAAAAACAAATTTTGAAAAAGATATTATCCCAAGTAAAAAATAATAGTAGAGAGGAAAAAGAGTAGCGTACTTTCTGTTCCAAACCATATTACCTTCTAGAACCTTGTTATATGGATTTACACCTTTAGATATATCCTCTGCCGCTTGATATTCATAGTAGATATCAGGCTTCCTACCCCAATTAGTAGGAGTGTAATTTGCCTTGTTAACTATCTTTACAACATAAAATAACAGGATAATTGCAAGTATCTCTAACGATAGGAGTAGGATATCTTTTATATTTTTTTGCTTTAAGAACTTTAGAAACGAAAATTTATCTTTTTTATGTCCCTTTTTGTTTGTTCCCATATCAACTTATTCTACAATATTCAAACAAATTTTACTAAAGACTGTATTTAAAACTTCAGTAAATTTGTCATCTTGTATTATCTTAATGACCTGTGATAATGTATTCACACAATATGAACAAGAGCACATCAGGCAAATGCTTTTATAGAAACGGTAAAAAAATCCT
>JAHYJU010000043.1 GCA_019428825.1 Patescibacteria group bacterium
TAATCAGATAGTAATTATCTAAAATCCACGATGAGGATAAAGGCACTATTTCCGGGTTTTTTTCGAATTCTTTTACTAGGTAAGAATAAAGGTCATTTATCTCGTCAAAAAGATCCTTATAATTTAGCTCCTTATTAGGATTAAATGTAGAAAATAACTTTTTAGAAGGGAATTTCTTTTTTATAGCAATATCCCTACCAAGAGTGTAAAAATTTATTCTTTTTTCCATAAAATTCTCCTTTCTTATTTTACATTAGATTACGGGTTTGGTTAAGCATGCTATGTGTGAATAAAATATTTTGTTTATTACTTATTTAATATAGTATATAGAGGTACCCTCGCTTCGAAATACCTCTTCCGCAATTTTACTAATCTTATACTCGTTAAGATACTGATCATATCGATTTCTTTCCACGCTACCTACAACGATAAATTCTATATTATATTTTTTAACAAGTGCTTTTGTAACTTCCAGACTATCTCCCATATATATTTCCCTAACTTCCATACCTCGAGTCCCTATTAAATTGTAGTCTCCTCTCCAAGTCCATTCATGAATATTCCAGCCTGCTACAGTAGGCCACCCTAGAAATGTTGAAAAGATAGATGTATCGTTATAGCTCTCACCTTCAGCCTCTAAAATTACTTTCTTTTTATGATCAATGGGTAAATCATCTCTTATGTTTCTCAAAAACTCGTATGCTCTATAATCATCGGGATATCTTTCTTGAATCCAATTTAAACCGCTATTTAGGTTTGCTAACTCTCTTCCTTTAAGATACACCTGATTAATTGCCTTAATGGGATAAAAAATTGTTAGTAAAAAGAACATGAGTAAAATTATCGCTGTAACTATCTTACCTATGTTGTTTTTCACACCACATATGGACAAGATAATTGCAGGTCCTGAAGAAAAACCTAACCAAAGCCATGTCTGTGAGGTAACTTTGAATACTGTGTTAGCTCTCGTCCACTCTCCACCGTCTAAAATATCCTTCACGTAAATTAATTCTGTAAGACCAATCAAAATAAATGCCGCTAAAACTATTGCTACTAAAATTAATTCCTTTTTCAACACTAATCTAATGTTCTTTATAAAAATCGTGAAGTAAATTATATAAATCAAAACGAAATGACCCCAAAAGGAAAACCATTGCCAAAGATCTGACCTAATTTTTACAAATGAAATACTTGCAGTGGGAGATTCAAAGAAGAATAACCATGGGTAAGATATTAAAAAAGAGACCATTATAATAATTGAAAAATATAGAATAAATCTTGAAAATGAAAGATTATCCTTAAAGATCAGAAACATTAAAACTACACCAGTTAGAAATCCAAGCGTCACCGAATCCCAAGTATTTGTCATTACCGCCAGACCGATGGCATATCCAAGAAACAAAACAGTGGGTTCCCTTGTTTCTTGATTCGACCATGTGTTAAAAATCGAAAACATAACTACGGTTCCAATCACTAGCCCCCAAACATGTGCATGTAAATCTGCTTCCATAAAGCTATATAAAGGGGGTTCTGTTATAGTTCCCGGTATTGCCCTCGCCGCATCTGCATAGAAAAAATCTTTGCCGGAAATAAGGTCAAACGGGGTTTGAAATATTCCTGAAAATAAAACAAAATACAGACTCAAAAAACCTGCTAAATAGGATAGATATGTTTTTGAATCTCTGGAAATGTAGTTAAATATATCAAAGGCAAGTCTGAATACACAGCTGCCAATTAAACCAAAGAGAGCTGCGCCCACAAGAAAAAACCCTACCTCAGAGGGAACTCTAGAAAAAAATATTAAGAGATAACTAACAAAATGTCCAAAATAGTAGTAATTTAAGTGTAATCCGCTCATCCATATGTCTTCTAAGGGTGAAAATCTACTATTCCCTAATAATTGTATAAAACCAAAGTCCATAAATCTTTCTATGCCATAAATTTCAGGTGTGTGGGCTTTAATGAAAGTCCAAAAACCATACAATGTTATAAAAATAATCTCAGATATAAGAACCTGTTTTAGGGGGAACTCTTTTATGGGCTTATATCTAAGATAAATGTACAAATTTACAAACCCCCAAATTACGGGTAAAAACCACAGGTATATTGAGTTTAACGGGAGAATTTTAACTGTGGAAAATATAAAAGATAAATATCCAACAAACAGTGCCCCAATTATCTTAGACAAAGAATACCCTCTGTCAGATAAATTGCCAAATAAAATGAGTGTAGCTGGCCAGCTAATCAATCCTGAAATAAATAAAATGAACCATAATGATGAGAACCAAAATAAGTTTTGCATATTTAAGATAAAGTATATCAAAAAGTGTTTACATTAGATTTGTATATTTTTGTAAACCTCTAGATATTTTGAATGTGTTATTGTTAGAATAAGCTATGAAAAAAATATTCACATTTATAATTTTATCAGCAGCGGTATATGGAATTTATTTTTTACTTGACGAGACACAGATTATTAAAAAATCAGAATGTCTTGCAGTGGGCAAAAATCCTGTAAGTTCAAATGATATTGGAAAACAAACCCTCAATCCATGGATTGTTTGTGCAGAACCAACTACAGATGCAGGTAAGGAATGTTACGACAGTATTGATTGCACAGAAGCTTGTATTTTAGAAAGAAACTCAGATGGATATGAAAATGCAGGTGACTTTATAATAAAAAATGGGTCTGGTGTTAGAGGATACTGCCAACCTTACGAGGAAATGGATTGTTTTGTTGAAAGAAACAGGGGCATGATAGTGGTTCGCAAATGCTCTGAAGAAGAATAATTAAGAAATGTCAAGTTATACTTATTTATCGACATTCTCACCCGAAAATAGTGTGGTCGTAAAAGACCTATTTATAAATAAGATTAACGACATTGTAATTGAGTTGGAAGCAAGAGGAATTATTGTATTTTCTACATCAAAAAAATTTAACAAATCGTTAGATGACAAATTATTAAATAATACCTTCTTAGTAATAAAACAGTTCGATAACCTTGTGGGTACTTACTTCAAACCAATTTTCCAATGGGCAGGGAGACATTCTTTAGCAAATTTAGAAAACACTGCGAAAGAATTAGGATTTAAATCGTTCAGAATAGTGACTAAAGATAAGGGTAAAATAGTCTCAAGATACAAAAGAGCCGTGAAGGCAATGGAAAATAAAATCGGAAAAGAGATTGGAATGAGGGTAAATAGATTAAATCCCGATACTGAGATATGGATAATGTACACAAAGGACAAGTTTGGTTTCATACTCTTAAAAATTAACTAAAGGAAAGTGATAAAATCATCAATTATGGTAAAAGATTTCAAAAGAGCTGAAAAAAATATATGGTCTATTGTCAAAGATGAGGAAATAAGACAAGCAGAAGGATTAGAGTTAATTCCTTCGGAGAACTATGCCAGTCAAGAGGTTCTAAAAGCATTGGGTACTGTGTTTACTAACAAGTACTCAGAGGGCTATCCCGGTAAAAGATACTACGGAGGACAAGAAAACACCGATTTGATTGAGAATATCTGCATACAAAAGGCTGAAAAACTCTTTAAGTGCGACCACGCCAATGTACAACCGTACTCAGGTTCTCCTGCGAACTTAGCTGTTTACTCTGCATGGGCAAATCCGGGAGATACTATATTGAGTATGAATCTATCTCACGGAGGACATCTTACCCACGGTTCCCCACTAACTTTTTCATCTAAAATATATAAATTCATTCATTACGGGATTAAAAATTTAGAAACGGGAGAGATAGATTATGACGAAATGGAGGAACTGGCATTAAAGTATAAACCCAAAATCATAGTTGCGGGGTACTCATCATATCCAAGAGAACTTGATTACGAAAAAATATCAAAAATAGCTAATAAAATAGGGGCAGTTGCTATGGCGGATATAGCTCATATAGCGGGCCTCGTGGCTGCAGGGGTACTTAAGAACCCTTTTGCTTATGGATTCCATGTATGTACTTCGACAACACATAAAACTCTACGAGGCCCGCGCGGCGGTTTGATACTATCTAAAGGCGTTGTTTCTAACCCTTTATCAATTGTTGAAAAGAAGATTGAGAACCTACCCACTTTAATAGATAGGGCAGTTTTTCCCGGAATCCAAGGGGGACCTCATATGAATGTTATATTAGCTAAAGCAATTGCTTTTGAGGAAGCTTCAAGTTCTGATTTTAAAGAGTATTCAAATCAAATTATAAAAAATTCTAAATATTTAGCTGATAAACTTATGGAAAAGGGATTTAAAATCATAACCAACGGTACCGACAACCACATTATACTAATAGACATGATTAAATCTTTTAATATTAGCGGAGGTAACGCTGAAAAAATATTTGATTCAATAGGATTAACAACAAATAAAAACGTTATACCCAATGACACTAGAAAACCCTTTGATCCCAGTGGAATAAGAATTGGTACTCCCGCCGTAACCACAAGAGGCATGAAAGAAAAAGATATGGAAATAATTTCCCAGTGGATGTTTGACTCCATTACTCATTCGGACAATGAGGTTTATTTGAAAAAACTTCGATTAGAAGTTGTAAATTATTGTAAAAAATTCCCAATTCCAAAATAAGAGAATGCTTATAGTCAAAGAACTTAAACTAGAACTAAAAGAAAAATCTGATCCTAAAGCTGTTACAGGAGAATCCAGATTTTTCAAGGAAAAGATTAAGCATTATGGAATAAAGACATCAGAAGTGGGAAATATTTCAAAAAAGTACTATCAAAAAGTAAAATTGCTGGAAAAAAAGGAAATATTTGACCTTTGTGAGAAGCTCTTTTCATCAGGCTACATGGAGGAATCTTTTATTGCGTCTGATTGGACTTATCGAATAAGAAATAAATTTACCGCACCCGATTTTAATTATTTTCAAAGATGGGTAGATAAGTACATTGATAACTGGGCAAAATGTGATACTTTTTGCAATCACACAATCGGAAGTTTTATAGAAAAATATCCTAAATATATTAAAAATTTGAAATCTTGGGCAAAATCTAAAAACCTTTGGGTTAGAAGGGCTTCTGCAGTTTCTTTAATTGTCCCCGCAAGAAAAGGGCTATTTTTAGATGAAGTATTTGAAATATGCGATATTCTTCTTCTGGATAGGGAAGATATGGTCCAAAAAGGCTACGGGTGGCTTCTGAAAGTATCTTCGGATAAACATCTATCGGAAGTTTTTGATTATGTTATGAAGAATAAAATAAATATGCCTAGAACCTCTCTGAGATATGCCATAGAAAAAATGCCTGCCGAACTTAAGAAAAAAGCTATGAAAAAATAGTAGTTTAATTTTCTGATATTATTAAAAGATGAAAACCAAAATAGTTGCGACCATAGGACCATCGTCCCTGGATAAAAATGTTCTAAAACAAATGATAGACGAAGGATTGGGGATTATTAGAATTAACAGCGCCTATGGTGATTTTGATCAGTATAGAACTATTTTGAAAAACTTGTCAGAAGTCGATAATGATTCCAAAATTGAAAAAATGTTCGATATAAAAGGAGAGGGTAAACTTTCTTTTTGCGAAGAAAATAAAATGGATTTTATAGCTGTGTCGTTTGCAGAAACGGGACAACAGGTATTAAGCGTAAAAAATAAGTTCCCAAATGCAAAAGTTATTTCAAAAATTGAATCTTCAAAAGGTGTAGAAAACTACGAAGATATACTCCAAATGTCTGATGGGGTAATGGTGGCAAGAGGGGATCTTAGTTTAGCGATAACCATAGAAAAAGTACCTGCTATACAAAAAGAATTTACTAAAATAGCTCTAAACAACGATAAGTATGTTATAGCTGCTACAGAAATGTTGTTATCAATGACTGAAAAGCCTTACCCAACAAATGCTGAGGTTTCAGACGTAGCTAACGCAGTATTTGATAAAGTACACGCAGTTATGCTTTCTGAAGAAACTGCCATCGGTAATTATCCCGTGGAATCTGTAAAAGTAATGAGAAAAGTTATAGAAGACGCAGAAAAATATATCTACTAAAAACGATATAACCACCACACTGATAATTTTGCCTAATAACCCATTATCTGTTAAAATCAGCCTAGAGTTAACTGAAAGGCGGTGATTAAGTAATGGAAAAACAAAATAAATATATTATATTTTTTGTGATAG
>JAHYJU010000044.1 GCA_019428825.1 Patescibacteria group bacterium
TCAAGCATAGAGAATATAGTAGAGTCATAACCACCCTCTTCACCCATTCCCGTAACGAGATTTTGAATTTCATCGATAAATAATACTATATCTCCGGACGCCTCAACTTCTTCCAGGACATTTACAAGTTTATCTGCTAAACCTCCTAAATTTTCACCTCCGGATATCAATGAGGCAACATCCAAGCTAACAATTCTCTTGTTTTTAAGTGTTTTATACTCGGTTCCCGTCATTATTTTATAGGCGATGCCTCTTATTATTGATGTTTTTCCTATTCCTGACTCTCCAATTATTAGGATGTCGTTTTTTTCTCCGTCCAATATTTCTGCAATTTTTTTAATTTCTTCTTCTCTGCCTACAATATTTTTAACCGTCCCTCTTTTTACCTGTTTAGTAATATCTGCGGACGCTCTATCAAGATTAGGGGTTACTCTTCCTAACATTCCCCTACCTATACCTCCAAGTGGGGGCATTACATAATCATCCTGCCACATATAAACCCCCGCCATTCTTTCTCTCTCTTCAACTATCCAAAATGCAGTTTGTTTAATAATCTCTAAGTTTGAATTAAAGGTTGATAGGACAGTCTCTATGTTTGGAATATTATCAATTATTGCTAGAAACAAATGCTCTATCTCCACGTATCTTGATTTGTTTTCTCTCGCCTTATTAAAGCTTTCATTGACTATATTCTCTGATTTTATACCCGGAGAATTTGAAAGTTTATTTAAAACCGCTTTTGACCATAGTTCCGATTTATTTAGTAAATAGACAATTTTTTTATCGTTTAAAATGTTTCGAAGTATTGTGTTGGCATCTTTATTACCTGACTTTATTTGATATCTTGTCTCAGGTCTGAAAGACAGCAATTGCTTATCCGTTGAAGATATTTGTGATACTTTTTTTTCAGGCTTATTTAGGTTTGAAATAGTCCAAAGTATATAAATTACAATGAAATAGATAACAACATAAGTCAAAGATAGGAAGTGGTTTATCAAAAAGGGAATCGAGAACCATAAAAAAGGTAACACCACCGATGTTATTAGCATGATAGTCATTATTATGGCTCCGAAAATTATCATGAATATTCTTGTAAAGAAACTTATTATTCTTCCAATGATTGTTCCAATACCGAAAAGAGGCACAAACAGAAGTCTGATATTTGCCAAAAATGACATCTCGTTATCGAGAGTAGCTAAGAGCACCCTGCCAATTTTTAATATTTTCAAGGGAATTTTGATTACATACCAAAAGATAAACTTGTGAGGCAGTTTTATATTGTAGCGCATATATACAAAGGATATCAAAAAATTGGTATTTTAGGTATGCGATTCTTGAGATGCGCGCTAATTTAAAAGTTTTATTAATTTTCCCAAGATAAAACTTAAAAAAGTCAATGCAGTGAAAAATATGATTGTGGCCAATACTTTGTTATCTACCATAGATGAAATTTTAGGAATGACAAAAATAACCTTTCCTATCAACTCTTTTTCTGAGATAGGGTAGGGATCTTCTTCTTGATTGCTATCTCCCTTAGTTATAAAAAAATGATTACCCTTTATCTTGAATATTTTTTCTATCCTGTGTGTTACCGGTACGGTATTTTGGTCCGTTTTGTAGGATATTATGTCTCCAACTTTGTAATTGTTTTGTTTTGACATAATTACCAGCGAGCCTTTTTTAATTTCCGGTTCCATAGAGTTTGATATTACTCTCAGTACTTTTACATTTGTTAAATATATCCAGCACAAAGGAAAAATTATTAAGATTGTAAATATAGTTGTAATGATTTTTTTCATTTTTATACCCCGGTCTTTTATTAGAAGACCGGGGAGTGTTGATTTATCACATTTGTATGGAATTAAATTCAAAATCAAAAACTGCAGATGCCCCTTGTTTTGTATCGCTTACGGTGGGGGTTGAGAATCTTAGTATTAGCCCCATTGTCTGACCGTAAAAAAGTTCTCCCAAGTTGAATCCTTCGGTTTTCCACTTAATAATAGTTTTTTGACCAAGGCTCTGGCCTTCCTCCCCTTCGTCAAGAATTCCGTTTTGGTTGGTATCGTACCATTTTATTATTTCCACTAAAGTAATTGACCTTAAATCATTAGGGTCGTTTGCAGTTTCATAATAGGCTGTTGTTGTAATACCGATTTTCGAAGTTGCCATGCTAATAAGTTTTACTAAATAATCTTCAGTCCACCCCGGGCCTACGTTTGAAAATGTCGGACCCGGAAGCTCATCTCTATAGTTTGATGGGTCAGTACCTAGTGCCAAATCTTCAAGGAACATTAGGTTTGCACTCCCAACACTAAATGTTGAACCCAGAACTTTAGCTTTATCAGTGAATGCGGCGTATGTTACCCCTGCAACGGCTGAGACCGCTATCGCAAGACAACCTAATAGATACATTAATTTCTTTTTTTTCATTTTTTTCACCCCCTTTCAATATAATTTTTATAAACTAATTAAATTTTGAGCCTTCATGCTGGTGAAACTATCATTTGAAACAATTAGGTGATCAGTCAGAGGAATCCCCATCTCCACCCCTGCCTTAAATATTCTCCTGGTCACCTTTATATCCTCGCCGCTCGGATCCGGATTATCTGAGGGGTGGTTATGGGCAAGGATGATGGAGCATGCATTTTTTGCAAGTGCTTTTTTAAATATCTCTCTCGGGTGTATGAGAGTTTCATTTATAGTGCCTTTCGAGATTACGTCCTTTGATATGAGTTTATTACGGTTATCAAGGGTGATGAGAAATAATAGTTCATGGTCTTTATTTAGTATGTCTTTTCTAATTAATTTATATACATCGCCCGGTGTTTTTATAAAAACCTCCTTTTGTTTTGGTGAGTAGAGATATCTTTTTGATATTTCCTCAACTGCTTTGATTGATGAGGCTTTGGCAATATCTATGTTTTTTACTTCAATTAACTCTTTAATATCGGCTGACAAAAGGGCTTTTAAACCCTCGAATTTATCAAGGAGTTGGCGTGCTAGGTTGGTGGCCGAAGTTTCTTTTCCTCCCGATCTTAAAATGATTGCCAGAAGCTCAGTATCCGTAAGGTTTTCAGGTCCCATTTGTATTAATTTTTCCCTGGGTTTTTCTTCATTTTGTAAATCTTTAATTTTCATATCATATTCGTGTTGTAAAATTTACACGGTTAGAAATTTATATCAATGTAGGTTGTTCTATTAAAAATAGAAATATGGAAAAAGATTTAGATATAGCCAAAAAATTAAAAGAAGTTAGAATGAGCAAGAATCTTTCTCAGGAGAGATTTGGGTATAAAATAGGGAAGTCAGGAAAGACTATATCGGCCTATGAGAGTGGTAGGTGTACCCCAACATATAAAGTATTGGATTATATATCTCAGGTTTATGATGTGACTTTTATGCATGTGAAAAAAAGTAAAAAGGAGCAATTGAAGGAGAGGTTGGATTTTATTAAAGAAGCAATAACAGATATTGAAAACACTTTTTTACCAAGTATCGATGAGGAAAAGTAATGAAAAATATTATCTTTTAGAGTATTGAGGTCTCTTTCTTGCTTTATGTAGGAATGGTTTCTTTCTTTCTACCATTCTGGAGTCTCTTGTTAGAAGACCTTGTTTTCTTAATGCTAAATCAAATTCAGTATCTATTTTTGATAGAGCCCTGGATATTCCTAGAACCACGGCATCTATTTGTGATGATTTTCCTGAACCCGAGACTTTTATTGATGCAGAGTATTTTGCTTCAGGATGAGATACCCCTATTGCGTGAAAAGGTTTCTCCCATTTTATTCTATCGACTTCTTGAGTGAAGTACTCATCAAAATTCATGTCATTAATAATGAAGTCTCCCTTGGTTTCCCATAGGAATACTCTCGCTACTGAGGTTTTTCTTCTTCCGGTACCTGAAATAAATCCTTTTTTCAATGTCTTTGGTTTATCTTCTTTCATACTATCTTTAGTATTTTCTTCCTTGCTCTCTACCTTGATGTCCTCTTTTATTTCCGGAGTTTCTTTCTCAACTTTTGTAGTTTTTTTTGTTTTTTTGTCTTCTTTTTTAGCCATATTATTTTACCAATTGAGCTTGGTGGGGATGTTCCTCACCTGTGTAAATATATAAATTAGCCATCCTTGTTTTTCTTAGTTTATTTTTAGGTAGCATTCCTGAAACTGCTTTTCTCAAAACCTCTGTAGGTCTTCTTGTTAACAAAGACTCAAGGCTTTCTGACCTTAATCCTCCGGGATATCCGGTATAGTGAATATATTTTTTATCTGTCATTTTTTTACCCGTAACTTTAATTTTTTCTGCATTTATAACAACCACCTTATCCCCCCAATTTTGGTTCGGTGTGAATTCCGGCTTATTCTTCCCGATAAGGATTATTGATACTTTTGTTGCAATATCGCCTAGTATTTGACCATTAGCATCAATCAGATGCCATTTATCTTCTTTATCCTTAATATTTAAAAATGTTGTTTTATTTGGTTTCGTTTTCATCTTTCTTTTCTTTCTTTGTTACTTTTTTCTTTAACTTTGCTTTTGTTTCTTCAAGATCCGAAACTAGTTCTATTCTGGCAGTCTGTGCCTTATCCCCGTCTCTATTACCTGTTTTTATTATTTTTGTATATCCTCCCGGTCTGTTTGAAAATTTTGGAGCTACATCTTCCATCAATTTTCTTATTGCCGATTCGGACCTAATTTTTTTTCTCAGTAGTTTTACGGTATTGAATTTAAATATACTGTCATCTGACTTGTGTGCCTTTACGGCTTTAGTGACTAATTTCTCAAACTTCGGTCTTAATGCCTTAGCTTTTGCAAGAGTTGTATTTATTTTACCTTCTTCTATAAGTTGAGAAGAGAGGTTAGATATTAAGGCTTCTCTGTGATCCTTATCTCTGTTTAGAATTTTTTTTACAACTCTGTGTCTCATAGGTATTTCCTTACTTTCTATAACCCTCTTTATCTAAAAGATCTTTTATTTCCTGAAGAGACTTTTCACCAATGTTTTTAATGTCTTCTAATTCCTCGTTTGTCTTCTTTGCCAGCTCGTGAAGAGTATTTATTTTACTTTTCTTCAGGGCATTTATTGTTCTTGTTTGAAGAGGTAGATCCTCAACTAAAAAGTCCTCTCCTATTTTCGCAATGGGTTTTGTTTTTTCTTTTCCTTCTTTCTCTTGTACTTCAGGTTTCCACTCTTCGAATAGGATATAGTACTCTTTTAATATTTTAGATGCTGATTGTATTGCTTCTCTGGGAGAAATGCTTCCATCTGTTTCAATTGAAAATGTTATTTTATCCAAATCTGTTCTTCCGCCAAATCTTGTAGGATCGATTTCATAGTTTGCACTTACAATTGGTGAGAATAACGCATCAAGAATTATTACCCCAATCTTTGAAGTTTGTCTGTCTTCCATAGGTGAGTATCCGATGCCTTGTTCAATAACAAGTTCCATTTCGAGTTTAGACTTTGAGTCTGATAGTGTTGCAATGTGTTGATCTTTATTCATAATCTCAACATCAGATGTAAGTTCTATATCTTTGGCAGTAACTTTACCGGCACCCTTTTTACTAATAGTGACTACAACAGGGTCTAGAGAATGGCTTTTGAATCTCAGTTTTTTTAAATTCAATGTAATTTCTACAATGTCTTCCTTAACTCCAGGTAATGTCGTAAATTGATGTGTAGCACCTTCTACCTTAACTTGGGTTACTGCAGCGCCCATAATGGAGGAAAGAAGAACTCTCCTCAAAGCATTGGCAAGTGTGTAACCAAAACCTGTTGGCAGAGGTTCGTATGAATAAACTCCAACATTACCTTCTTCTTTTATGGTGTTTATTTTTAAATTTTCTTTTGTGACTTCCATATTTTTCCTCCTTTTACCACTGCAACTGCAGGGTATTAAAAATTATCTTGAATAGAACTCTATTATTGACTGAACGTCAATCCTTTCCTGAAGATCCTCTTCAGTTGGGAACCTTATATACTTAACTGATTTTTCTTTTAGATTTACTTCTAACCAGTCGGGTAGTATAAAACCTTCTCTTAAACTTATTT
>JAHYJU010000045.1 GCA_019428825.1 Patescibacteria group bacterium
TATTCCTATTTTCATTCTTTGGTGAAAAATCCTGTCTCGGAGCAGGTGCTGTGTATGTCTTTTCAACAAAACCATAACCAAGATCCTCTTGCTTAACATCAAATCCCGTGGCGATTACAGTTATTTTTACTTGACCTGATAGTCTTTGGTCTATTGTAGTTCCAAAAATTATATTTGCCTCATCATTTGCAATATCTCTAATTATATTTGCAGCCTTATCGACCTCTTTCATTGTTAAGTCAGAACCGCCAATAACGTTGAATAAAATTCCTTTCGCATCTTCTACAGATTGTTCAAGTAAAGGTGATGATATTGCGGCTTTAGCAGCTAGTTCAGCTCTATCCTCTCCGGTTCCAATTCCAATTCCCATAAGAGCGGTTCCCGCGTCTTTCATAATGGTTTTTACGTCAGCGAAGTCAACATTAATAAGCCCGGGCATAACAATTAAATCCGATATTCCTTGAACACCTTGGTTTAGCACACTGTCTGAAAGTTTAAATGCTTCAATAATCGACATGTTTTCATCAGCAACTTCAAGTAGCCTTTGATTGGGGATTGTAATTAGTGCGTCAACCTCATCTCTAAGCTCGGCGATACCTATCTCTGCATTTTTCATCCTTAAAGCACCTTCAAAAGGAAACGGCTTAGTAACAACACCTATAGTAAGAGCTCCCATATCTTTAGCAATTCTTGAAATTACAGGGGAAGCTCCGGTTCCTGTACCACCGCCCATTCCGGCGGTAATAAATATCATGTCAGCGCCCTCGATGTGTTCTTTGATTACATCTGCAGACTCTTCAGCCGCCTTTCTACCAATTTCAGGATTTGCTCCCGAGCCTAATCCATTTGTAATTTCTTGTCCAATGGGAACTTTTACAACAGCTTTATTAACGGACAGATCCTGTGCATCAGTGTTTATAGCAATAAATTCAACACCGGTAATTTGACCGGACTCTATCATGGAATTAAGAACATTACCTCCAGCACCACCAATTCCTAATACTTTTATTTTTGCAAAATTTTCAACTTCAGGCTTTACTTGCATTTAATTATTTTTGGGCAGATTAAAAAACAAAACCCTTTGTATCATCAGGGCAGAAACGATTTGAATTTTTCAAATATTTTAGATACGCTTTTCCCTATGTTACCGTTTTTATGATCAAATGACAATAGATTACTTCCCCGATACAATTTTACCCCGTAAAGTATAGCGCCAACTGCAGCTGCAGAATCAGATCCCTTAATTTCATCGATTAGTCCGGTCACACCCTTTGGAGTTCCTATCCTAACAGGCATTTTTAAATTTACCTTAGCACTTCTTTCAACTCCGGCGGTAGCGGCCGCCCCTCCGGTTATGACTACACCCGCAGGAAGCTTACCGCTTAAACCTGCTTTTGTAACTTCAAGTGCAATTAATCTAAAAATCTCTTCTAATCTTGCGTTTATTATTTTATAAAGCATTATTCTTGGTATTCTCTCAACCTCCAAATCAAATTCCGAAACATCAAAATCTTCCCCATCATCATGGAGGTCTACTTTGGAAATAAGAGCATCGTTACTTAATCTAATTTTTATTTTCTCCGCATCCTCAAGTCTAGACCTTAAACCGATAGCAAGGTCATTTGTAACCAATTTTCCACCAATAGGAAGGACAGCTGAGTGAATAGAGCTACCGTCTAAAAAAGCTACCATTGAAGTTGTTCCACCCCCTATATCTATAAGCAAAGTTCCAAGTTCTTTTTCAGTGTCTGTAAGTACTGCTTCGGCTGAAGCAATCCCGCTATATACAAGTTCATCTACATCGACAGCAACCTTATTTACACATTTAGAAATATTTCTCATGGCAGTGGCAGAACCGTGTATAACATTAGTTTCAACCTCCAACCTCACACCGGACATTCCTACCGGATCCTTTATTCCTTCTTGTGAGTTTACAATAAAATCTCTAGGTATAACGTGAATTATCTCCCTGGTAGAAGGTAATGAAACTGCCTGCGCAGCTTCAATTACTCTTGATACATCTTCTCTTGTTATATCCGAGGTTTCGCTGGGAGCGACGGCAACGACACCGTGTGAATTAAGATTTTCTATATGACTTCCGTTTATTGTTACAAAGGCATTTGAAATTGAAACACCGGCCATTCTCTCGGCCTTCTCAATGCTTTGCGATATAGCCTCAACAGCACTATCAATATCAACAACATTACCTTTATTTATACCTTTAGAAGGTACATTTCCGCTCACACCAATAACCGATACTTTGTTGTCCGAAACGGAAGCAACAACCGTAGCAATTTTGGTAGAACCTATATCAATTCCTGTAATAATTTTTTCTCTGGGCATAAAGTTAAAAGCTATTCATTATAATACTATTACTTTATCATACCGTAAATCAATCTTTTTTAACACCCAATCATTTAAACGGGAGTCTTTCAATATAGCGTTTATCACTTTGAGTGATTTTTCATTATCTTTATCATATCCCAGCAATACCTCAGTATCGCCATCTAAAAATACCCTAGCATACTTGGGAAAGAAACTCATACTACTAATTTTTATATCTTCCTGATCTGCAAATTTTAATATATCTATACTGATTGGAATTATTTCTTTTTCCAAAAAAGTACCGATAGTTATAACTCCCTCATATTTAATCTCAGGAAGATTTGAGAATCCCTCTTCTACTGTTCCCAAAACATAACCTTCGGAATCTATCAAGTAATTCTCATCCTTGTTGTTATAAACAATTGCAAGTGGAACTCTCTCGTCCAGCTCCACAAGAAGCGTGTTCGGGTATTTTTTTGATACTTGAAAACTTTTTACTCCTAAAAAATTTTTAGATATTAGCTCACCTGCTTCTTCTTCATTAAATAAAAATATATATTGGTCAGAAGAAATATTTTGTATTATATTTTTTATATCCTCGGGGCTAACAAACTGCCCGGCACCTCTAACATCGATATGAGATATTTTGAAATAATCTGCAACTTCAAATTTTATAAATAAAAATGTACACGAACCTAATAAGAAAAGTAAAATTGCTATTTTTTTAAATACTCCGTGCTTTTTTCTAAGAACTTTTCTATGATTAATTACGTTACGCTTTCTGCTTTTTATCTTATTTAACAACAACTGACTTTCTTTAGTCTGAGTAGAATATGTAGTTCTTCTAGCAGGGGTTGTCTGACGAATAAAATTATCCCTTTTTATATTTTTATTTTTTCTTTGCTTTATAAACTTGAATAATTTCATTGGTGATTATATCTGCAGGTTCCTCTTTTAGAAAATCCAGTACACTTTCGTCTTTCAATTTATATGAACCGATATTAGAAATACAATACTTTATCTTTTCTACTAAAACCTCCGAAGTTAAATCTTTCTGTTCAAGTATCTCAGCTAAACCTTTATCCTTAACCATCTCGGCATTTTTATTTTGCTCATCATGTGACACCCAAGGTATAGGAATAAGAAGCGCCGGTTTTTTTAAAGCAATTATTTCCGATACTGTGTGGGCACCTGACCTGGACACTGCAAGATCGGATTTTAGATAAGCTTCGCCTATTTCGTCTTCTAAAACGAATCTTCTTAAAAAATATCTGCCTCTAGCAGAATCCCTAATCTCCCTGTATCTATTTTCCAATTTTTCAAAATCATTATAGACGGAATTATCTCCGCATTGGTGTACAACATTGCAAAAAGTCAAAAGTTCTTTAAGACACCCTCTAACAGCCTCATTCAAAATATGTGATCCTGTTTTTCCGGCAGAAATATATAGTGTCATAAGCTCCTTGTTTATATCAAATGAATTAGAACTGATTTTAAATATATCCGGTCTTAATGGAATTCCGGTAAATACAGTCTTATCTTTAGGAAAATAAATTTCCGACTCTTTCCAAGATATAAGTACTTTTTTTACAAATTTTGAAATCAGCTTGTTTGAATAACCCGCAACAACCGTTTGCTCGTGGGTTAAAGAAGGTATTTTAAGAAAGTATCCTGCAAGAACAACGGGAGCGGCAATATAACCCCCAAAGGACATTATTACATCGGGCTTGTTTCTTAATAGAAAATATAACGCATGGAAAAATCCAAAAGGAACTTTTAACAGTCTTACGATGTTATAAGTTTTGTATAACTTTCCCGCCTTGATTTCAAAAAAAGGAATTCCCATAGAAGTAATCTCCCTGAACTCAAGAGTGGGGTTTTTATCATTTAACATAGAATATTTATGACCAACCCATAAAATCTCAACATCAGGAACTTTTTCTTTTAATTTTTTAATAACCGGTAGTGCCGAGGTGTGGTGACCTCCTGTGATGACTATTTTCATATTAATTCATTCTAATCTAAGCAGAGCATTAATTACAATTGAGAGTTTTTTTGAACGTTAGCTAAAATACCCAAACCCATAAGAGTAAACACCATAGAGGAACCCCCATAAGAAATTAAGGGTATGGGAACACCTGTCAAAGGAATTATTTTGGTCATTGAGGCAATATTAACGAAAAACTGTATCCCTATCCAAGAACTTATTCCGGAAGCTACTAATTTTCCAAAAAGGTCCTCGGAGTTCTTAGCAATACAAAAACCCTTATAGATGAGATACGAGTAAGCTAAGATTACCAAAGAAGTCCCTAGGAACCCAAATTCCTCACCTATAATTGCAAATATAGAATCGGAGGCAACCTCGGGTAAATATTTATATTTTTGCTTTGATTGGCCAAACCCAACTCCAGTCAATCCCCCCGATCCTAGCGCCACAAGAGCTTGTTTAACATGATAACTTGAGTCGCTGCTGTCACTACCCGCAACTAAAGCTAATAACCTAGATCTTCTGTAGGGAGAGATAACTACTACCAAAATCGCTAATACCAGAAATAAAGGAATGGTTATAATAACGGGCTTTAGTGGTGCCCCCGAAATAAAATATATTATCGTCCCTAAAGCAAAAACAATTAAAGCAGTAGACATGTTGGGTTGGAGTATTATTAAACCTGCGGCCATTCCAGATATCTTAATGTATGTCCAAAAAGGATCTTTATAATCCCTGCTATTCTTGCCTTTTTGAACCACTAAACTGAGTTGGGAAGATAAGTATAAAATTACAGAAAGTTTTGCAAGCTCTCCGGGTTGAAAACCTAAAACCCCTAAAAATGGTAGTGAGGGAAGGGGAGGGGGATTAAGATACAACCACCTGTTAGCACCATTGATGCAGGGAGCAAAAGGAAAATTCATAGAACATGGTAATAAACCGGCAACCGCTAAAAATATCAATGAAAAAAATGTAAAAATAAAAAGAGACCTAGAGATCCCCAATAAACTGCTGTAATCTAAATGAAAAAAAATAAAAAAACCTACGAGACCTATAAGTACCCAACCAATTTGTAATATAACGAATCTGTATGGGTCCTCATAAAGGCTGCTTGAAGAAATGACCGTAGAATTAGCTATCATTAGAAGCCCAAATCCTAAAAAAGTCAGTACCAAGAATATTAAAGAATTTTCTGATAGATTTTTTTTACGTGTAATTCTCTTTCCCATAGATATAAATCCACCTAGTTAGAGGATGGCAACGAAAATACCAACAAAGGCGAAGAACACCCCAAAAAGCAAAAATCTTAAAGTTATCTTAGCCTCAGGCCAACCTAATACTTCAAAATGATGGTGTAAGGGTGCCATTCTGAATATTCTCTTGCGAGTGAGCTTATAAACTAGCTGTTGTATAGGACTAGATACACCATCAACTAAAAAAACCATACCCATAAACATAAATGCTATCTCCCTGTGCATAACAACTGCTAAAATTGCCATAGTAGCTCCCAAAACATAGGACCCAACGTTACCCATAAAAACTCTGGCAGGGAAAATGTTGAAATACAGAAAAGGTATAAGGGCTCCTACAAATG